>NZ_JAPFGX010000018.1:0-56886 GCF_059803575.1 Sphingomonas sp. URJC2 | reverse complement strand
CGGCAGGCGGGGGCGGCGCGGCAGCCGGGGCCGGCGCGGAAGACGCCGGCGGGGCGGGCGGCGCGTCCAGCGCTTCGCCCTCGCGGCTGATCTCGATCACCGAATCGGGCGCGACAAAGTCGAAACATTCGCGGATCTCGCTCTCGGCGACCGAGGCGGGCACCGACAGCGTCCAGGCGATATAGCCGTTGCCGACCTCCAGCTCGCGCAGCGGCGGGACAGCGCTGACATCGGCGGCGACGACGCGGCCGTCGAGGCGCTCCAACTCGCGCACGGTGAGCAGCGGTTCGGCGCCATTGGCCATTGCGGCGCGCGACGGCTTGAAATGCACACGCCAGGGCAGCGGTTCGGGGTCGAGATCGTCGAGCGACACCGACACGGGTTCAAAACCGAACGGATCGTCGAGCGCCTCGATCGACACCGTCACCGGCACAAAGCCGAATTCGTCGGCCTGCTCGCCACCCGCGGGCGCCGCCGCTTCGGGGGCAGCCGGCTCGGGGGCCGCGGCTTCGGGCGCGGCGGGCGCGCCGCCGGCATCACCGACACCCTTGTTGGCCAGCACCTCGTCCAGCGTCGCGAGCATCGCCGCGTCGGCCGGCGGCGCGGACTGTTCCTGCGCGGCCTGGACGTGATCGGACAGGATGTCGAACGCGCGCAGCAGCACCTGCACAACGCCGGCCGACGGCGCGATGCGCCCGGCACGCACCTCGTCGAGCACATTCTCGAACCGGTGCGAAAAGGCGAGCAATGCCGCATGGCCGAACGCGCCCGACCCACCCTTGATCGAGTGGACGGCGCGGAACACCCCGGCGATCGTTTCCGAAGAGGTGTCGCCATCGGCCATGGCCGACAGCCCCTGTTCGGCCGCGATCAGCCCTTCGGCGCATTCCTCGAAAAAGATCGCCTGGATTTCGTCGAGCTCGTCGCTCACGGGCACACACGGCGGATCGCCGTCCCCAGCTTTTCGGCATCGAACGGCTTGGTGATCCAGCCGGTCGCGCCGGCTTCACGCGCGCGGGCCTTTTTCTCGTCGGAAAACTCGGTCGACAGCACGAGGATAGGCACGCCGCGGAAGCACGGCTCGGCGCGCACCGCCTCGATCAGCTGGAACCCGTCCATCTTGGGCATGTTGATGTCGGTGATCAGCAGGTCGGGCTTGACCTCGTGCATGCGCTCCAGGCCATGCTCGCCGTCATTGGCGGTTTCGATGGTGAAGCCCTGCGCACCCAGCGACGCCTTCAGCAGCATCCGCATGCTCGCCGAATCATCGACGGTCAGGATCAGCTTGCTCATTGTTCCCGTTCCTTTTCCATCTCAAGGCCAAGCGGCTCTCCAAGCCGGCAGGCGGCCACCCGCGCGAGAAAGGCCTCGCTGGGCGCGTTGATTGCAAAATGAAGACCCTCGGCCTGCGCATGGGCGCGGGCCGCGACGAGCAGCTGCAGCATGGCCTGACCGACATTTTCGACCTGCGACGCATCGATGGTCATGTCGGCATGGGCGTCCGCCGCGTGAACGAAGCGGGCCTGCAGGTCTTCCGCGGCAACGGTGGTTCCGTTCGCGGGAAGCACGATGGGCTGACCGGCCCCGGCCGGATCAGGCAGCGATGGCGTTGATGTCATTCTTGGCCTCGTCAAGGGCTGTTTCGAGCTGCTGGAAGCTGGGGGCATGGGCCGACGGGGTCAGCCGGCGCGCGATCTCGGTCGCGACCTGGATCGGCACGCCCTGGGCGTAGGCAACGATCGCGGCCTTGACGATGGTGTAGGGCTTGGAATCCTCCTCGATCACCTCGGCCAGTTTCGAGGCGAGCGGCCCGACAAGGCAGTAGGACAGGAGGACCCCGAGAAAGGTGCCGACCAGCGCGCCGCCGATCATCGCACCCAGGATTTCGGTCGGCTGATCGATCGAGGCCATGGTCTTGATGACGCCCAGAACGGCGGCGACGATGCCGATCGCCGGCAGGCCGTCGGCCATGCTCTGCAGCGCATGCTGCGGGGCCATTTCCTCATGATGGTGGCGCTCGATATCCGCCTCCATCGCCTCGGCGAGCTGGTTGGGGTCATCAAAGCTGACCGTCATCATGCGCACATAGTCGCAGACGAACTCGATCAGGTGATGGTCGGCGAGGATCTTGGGGTAGCGCGAGAAGATCGCGCTTTCTTCCGGATTGTCGATATGCGGTTCGATGCCGGTCGCGCCCTTCTTCTTGAAGGTCGTGAACAGGATGAACAGCATCGACAGCAGGTCGCGGTACAGCTCGGTCGTCCAGCGCGGCCCCTTGAACGAGCGCCCGAGGCCCTTGCCGGCGAGCTTCACCGTGTGCATCGAGTTCGCCACCAGGAACGCGCCCAGGGCCGCGCCACCGATCGCCATCATTTCGTGCGGCAGCGCATGAAGGACGATGTCCATCTTGCCGCCCGAGATGATGAAGCTGCCGAACACGCAGCCCATGATGATGAGAAGTCCGATACCGTTGATCACATGCACCACCCGGCCGCAGCCGCCCTCCGACGAATAAACACGTTATAGGATGAAACCGGCCGGGCCGTCCGAAGGGCGCCAGAATCTCGCATGGCCATCTCGCATGGGCATCTCGCAAGCCTGTCTCGCCGCGGCCGTCCGCGCCGGCCGGATGCGGGCGGGCCGGACAGGCGACTTGCACCCGATCGCACCCGGATCACAGTTAATCGTCTAAAATGGGGGAAAATACGGAGTGTCCGAATGTCTCTGGCGACCTATCAGCGTGTCCGCAGCATGGCGGAAACCCCGCGGGCGATGGAATATCGCCTGATCGGCCAGATCACCGGCGAATTGCTGGGCGCGTGGGAAAACGGGCTGCGTGGCCCGGCGCTGATGCCCGCGCTGCACCGCAACCGCGAAATGTGGAGCACATTTTCGGCGGCGTGCGCGGCACCCGGCAACGAACTGCCCGACCAGTTGCGCGCCGCGATCATCTCGCTTGCCCTGTGGGTCGACCGGTTCACGACCGATGTCGTCGCGGGCCGGGACACGATCGAGCCGCTGGTGATCGTCAACCGGTCGATCCTCGAAGGCCTTGGCCAGGGCCGCGCCGCCGCCGCCTGACCGGCCGGTTCAGTGCAGTGCCCGTTGACTGATTTGGCTGCGCGCGCGCCTGCCCGGGCCTAACCCTGGGGACGGTCCGCCATCATCCGGTCCAGATTCGCGAACGCGATCCGCAGGACCATCAGCAGATTTTCATATTCATACGGCTTTTCAAGAAAGTCGCAGGCGCCGGCCGCCAGCGCGTCGACCGCCACATTTACATCCTCATGGGCGGTGATCATCACCACCGAAAATGGCAGGCGCTGCCCGACAATATGTTCAAGAACGGCCAGCCCGTTCAGCCCGGGCATGTAATAATCGAGCAGCACGACCCCCGGATCGAGGCTGCCCGCCCGCGCGGCGAATTCGGTGCCGGAATCAAAGGCGTCGATATGGGCATCGGTCAGCGTCGCCAGCAGCAGCTGTAAAGACTGACGCACATCGGCGTCGTCGTCGACGATGTAGATATGCCGCATCCGACCTGTCTCTCTCCCCCTGAACGGCCGGTTCAAGACGAGGACCTTAACCTTGGTTGCACCGGGCCTCAAGCATTGATGGACCGGCGTGCCAAAAAACGTCCGTTTCGGTTATGACTTGCACCACGGCACCACCGAGCTATGCTTTTGCGAAGAAGTCGTTTAGACACTGAAACGCACCAGTAACACGAGTAGCCGTCGGCAACCGCGGCAGAGGGTCCAGATGAGGTGACGGGGATCGCCCGCCCTGTGCATGTCGCGCCGACCTCAGCGCCGGGTCACGGCCGGCTGCCCCTTTCTCCCGCGCCGCTGTCGCCCGCCGATCTTGAACCGATTGTCCGTTTCGCCGCCGAGCTGTGCGGCGCGGACGGTGCGGCATTTGCCGCGCCGACGGCCGAGGGCGGCCATGTCCTGATCGCGCGCACCGGCGCATTGCCCGACCATCTGCCCCCGGTGGCGGACGCCAATCTGCGCGCCGACAGCGTCCGCTGGGTCGCCGATCTCGATGCCGGGGCCCAGGGGCTGGGCGCGGCGCTGACGGCAGCGGGCGTTCCGGTGCGCTTTCTGGCCGAAGCGCCGGTGGTCGAGGATGGCGGCCGTTGTGCCGGGGTGCTGTTCCTGATCGGCACCGCGCCGCGCCCGGCGGGGTTGAGCGCCACGGAACGGCACGGGCTGGAACTGCTGGCCGCGCAGATCCTCGGCCTGGTCCGGCTTGCCCAGACCCGGGCCGGGCTGGTGCGGCAGACCCAGCGGCTGCGCGCCCGCCAGGCCCGGCTGACCGACAGCCGCCGCAAGCTGGCGGAACTGTATCGCTCGGCCCCGGTCGGCCTCTATCTGCTCGACCGGCGGCTGCGCTGCCGCCAGATCAACCCGCGCATGACCGCGATGCTGGGACTGGGCAGCGGTGAGGGCGTGCCGCTTCCCGCCGGGTTTGCCGCACTGATGGCCCCGGCGCACCGGCACGTCATCGATCGCGGCGAAACACTGACCGACCTGCCGGTCGAATATCTGCTGGAAGGTGCCGCCGGGGGGGATGCCCCGCGCGAGTTTCTGGCCAGCCTGTTCCCGCTGCGCCGCCGCGACGGCCGCACGCTGGGGCTGATCGGCGCGGCGCTCGACGTCACCGCCGCGCTGGCGCAGGAACGGCGGCTGCGCGAGGCCGAGGAACGCTACCGGCTGGCGCTCGGGGCGACGCGCGACGCGATCTGGGACTGGGACCTGAGCGAAGACCGCATCATCTGGTCCGACGGCATCCAGACCCAGTTCGGCCATATGCTCCCCGGCAATGAAAGCCCGGTCGACTGGTGGACCCAGCAGGTGCACGCCGATGACCGCGCCCGCGTGGTCGCCGATCTGCAGGCGAATATCGATGGCACCGCGCTGCACTGGAGCGCCGAATACCGGTTTGCGCGCGCCGATGGCAGCTATGCGATGGTCCTCGATCGCGGCACGCTGATCCGCGACGAGCATGGCCGGGTGATCCGCGCGATCGGAGCGATCCTCGACCAGTCGGACCGCAAGGCCGCAGAAGCGGAACTGCGCGAGACGCAGGAAGATCTGCTACGCGTGTCGCGGCTGACCGCGATGGGCGCGGTGGCGAGCACGCTGGCGCATGAGCTGAACCAGCCGCTGACCGCCTGCGCCAACTATCTGGCGCTGCTGCGCACGCCCAAGGCCGAGGCGGCCGACGGCCAGTATATCCGGCTGATGGCGGCCGAGCGGGCGACGGCGGAAATCCTGCGCGCGAGCGAGATCGTCCGCCGCATCCGCCGCTTTGCCTCGACCGGCGAGCTGAGCCGGCGGGCCGAGCCGCTCGCCCCGGTCGTCTGGCGGGCATGGGAATCGGTCAGGCAGCTGCCGGGCGCGCAGGGTGTGCAGTTCGAGGTGCGGCTCGATGCGCCGGCGGCGGTCATCGCCATCGACCGGGTGCAGATCGAACAGGTGCTCAACAACCTGATGCGCAACGCTGTCGAGGCGATGACGGGACGGCCCGACCGGCGGCTGCTGATCACGGCGGCGCGCGACGGCGAACAGATCGTCATCCGCATCGCCGACAATGGCCCCGGCCTGACGCCGGAGATGAAAACCCATTTGTTCGAACCGTTCCGCACGACCAAGGCGACCGGGCTCGGCCTCGGCCTGCCGCTGTGCCGGACGATCGTCGAAGCACATGGCGGGCGCATCTGGGCCGAGGACCGTGAAGGCGGCGGCACGGCGTTCGCCATCGGCCTGCCCGACGAGATGCCGGACGAACCTGAGGGCGATCGCGCGCGCTGAGCGTCCGCCGCCCGCCCGATCCCCCCGGCCGGTTATCCCGGCCGACCGCCACCCGCCTTGCCGCGCTGTCCTATAATGAGCTCTGGAACGGCATTGGCGGGACAGCATCTTGAAGGGCGTGATTTTCAACCTGGTCGAAGAGGTCGTCGCCGAGGCGTTCGGGGCGGACGCATGGGATGCGATGCTCGACAGTGCCGGGCTGGACGGGGCCTATACGTCGCTGGGCAGCTATCCCGATGCCGAGCTGACCGGGCTGGTCAGGGCCGGGGCAGAGCTGACCGGCACCCCGGCCGACGCGCTGGTGCGCACCATCGGCCAGCTCGCGATTCCACGGCTCGAGGCGCGCTATCCGCAATTCTTTGCCGGGGCCAGCGATGCGCGTGCCTTCATCCTTGCGCTCAACACCATCATCCACCCGGAAGTGCGCAAGCTCTATAACGGGGCGCATTGCCCGCATTTCCATTTCGCCACCCAGGGGCGCAGCCTGCTGCTCGGCTATGACAGCCCGCGCCGGCTGTGCCATCTGGCCCATGGGTTCATCGACGGCCTTGCCCTGCGCTATGACGAGCAGATCACGGTCAGCCAGCCGCGCTGCATGCACCGGGGCGACGCCATGTGCCAGCTGCAGATCGACTGGGCATGACCGCACAGCCGCTGCCGGGCAGTTTCGCGCCCGCCCCCGACGCCGCCGCCACACCCGACGCCGACGCGATCATCCGGCGGCTCGAGGCGCGGCTGGCGCGCGAGCGGCAGGCACGGCTGGCGGCAGAAGAGATTGCCGAAAAGGGCCTGCGCGACCTTTATGTCAGCCGCAACCGGCTGGAGCTGCTCTACCGCATCGTCAACATCGCCAATGAAACCGACGATCCGCTGACCGCGATCGGCGATGCGGTGCGCGAGATCTGCCTTGGCAGCGGCTGGGCGTTCGGCCACGCGCTGGCGCTGGCCGACGGTCGTGGGGATGCCGGGCTGAAGAGCACGGGGCGCTGGTTTGCGCAGATGCCGGACCAGCTGTTTCCCTTTCTCCACGCCTCGCAGCACCGCGTGTTCGGGCCGGATTCATCGCTGGTCGGCCGGCTGCTGCGCGAGCGGCGACCGTGCTGGACCGGAGATCTGTCGGGCGACAGCGGCTTCACCCGCGCCGCCGCCGCGCGCCGCTGCGGCCTGGCCGGCGCGGTCATCGTCCCGGTGCTGGTCGGGTCGGAACTGGTGGCGGGGATGGAATTCTATCTCGCCGATGCGCAGCCGCCCGATGACGAATGGCTGGAACTGCTCGCCCAGGCGGGTGTCCAGATCGGCCGCGTGTTCCAGCGTGAACACCACGCCCGGCAGCTGATCGACAATGCGACGCGCGATCCGCTGACCCGCCTGCCCAATCGCGGCTGCTTCGAAGACCGGCTGCGCACCGCCTTTGCCGCCGCGCGCACGGGCGAACCGGGGCGGATCGCGGTGCTGTTCATTGATCTGGACGGGTTCAAGCTGGTCAACGACACGCTCGGCCACCCGGCCGGCGATGCGCTGATCAAGGCGGTGGCGGCCCGGCTGGGCGATGTCGCCGCGCGGGTGGTGGCAGAACCGGGGATCGACGATCTGCTGCTGGCGCGGCTGGGCGGGGACGAGTTCGTGCTGATGGCGCAGGGCGACGGCATCGCCGCCCGCGCCGAGGCGATGGCCGCCGCCGTGCACGACGCGCTGGCCCCGCGCCATCTGATCGCGGGCACCGAGGTCAGGACCATGGCCAGCATCGGCATCGCCATCGACGATGGCCGCAGCAGCGACGCTGCCGAACTGATCCGCGACGCCGACATTGCGATGTTCGCCGCCAAGTCCAAGGGCGCGGGCCGCACCGCGCTGTTCACCGCCGCCATGCGCGCCGAAGCGGTGGAGCGTTTCGCGATCGAAACCGATCTGCGCGCCGCGCTTGAGGACGAGGCGTTCGAGCTGCATTACCAGCCGATCGTCACCCTGGCCGACCGCGAGGTGGTCGCGTTCGAGGCGCTGCTGCGCTGGCGCCGCGCCGACGGGCGGCTGGAAATGCCCGACAGCTTCATTCCGGCGGCGGAAAAGAACGGCCTGATCGTCGCCATCGGCACCTGGGTGCTGCGCGAGGCTTGCCGCACGGCGGCGCGCTGGCGCGGCCAGCTCGGCACGCGGCGCTTCCATCTGAGCGTCAACATCGCGCCGCAGCAATTCCAGCAGCCCAATTTCGTCGATCAGCTGTGCGCGATCCTGCTGGAAACGGGGGCCGACGCGCGCGACATCTGCCTCGAGCTCACCGAGAGCGCGGCGATGGTCAATCCCGCCCATGCCGCCGCCACCGTCGCGCGGCTGCGCCAGCTTGGCCTTGGGGTCAGCGTCGATGATTTCGGCACCGGCTATTCGGCGCTCGCCCATCTTCAGCACATGCCAGTCGACACGCTGAAGATCGACCGTTCGTTCATCACCGCACAGCAGGCCGGCAATGCCGACTGGGCGATTGTGGGTGCGATGGCTCAGCTTGCCGAGGCGATGCAGCTCAACGTCGTCGTCGAGGGCATCGAAAGCGACTATCAGCTGGGCGAGCTGGAGCGCATGGGCTGCGGCTATGGCCAGGGCTGGCTGTTCGGCAAGCCAATGGCCGAAGCCGACGCCTATCGGATGATCGCCGACGGCACCGCCGACCCCGGTGCGCCCGCACCCGGCCCGGATCAGGGCTGAGCCGGCCCGCCGCGCGGATCGCGGTCAAAACAGGATTTGGCTGTCGGGGAAAGGTCGCTCAACAGCGGCGGTGGTGGACAGGGATGGATTCGAACCACCGTAGGGCGAAGCCCGGCAGATTTACAGTCTGCTGCCTTTAACCACTCGGCCACCTGTCCATAGGGCCGCTGTCGAGCGAGGGCGCTCCCATGACGGCTCGCGGCGCGCCTGTCAATCGGGCTGTCACTGCCGGGCGGCAAGTTTGGCGGGCTGAAACGGCCGTGCGGGTTGTGCGGGGCGGGATCGCTGCTAAGCCCGGCACATTACGCCGCGCTGCCAAGGGAGGATAAATGCGCCGCATCGCCCGCGCCCTGATGATCGCCAGCTGCACTTTTGCCGTCTGCGCGCCCGCACGCGCCGCCGCCCCCGCGGCCGCGCGCGACAGCCGGGCCGAGACGATCAACCGGATCATCGACCAGGGCCTCAACCACAGCGAGGCGATGCTGATCGCCCATCACCTGACCGACCGGATCGGCGGGCGGATGACCAACTCGCCCGCCATGCGCGCCGCCGAACGCTGGACGGCGGGGCGATTCCGCGACTGGGGGCTGGCCAATGTGCGGGCCGAGCCGTTCCGGTTCGGCCGGGGCTGGGAGATTCTGGCGTCGCGGGTGGCGCTGGTATCGCCCCGGCCGCTGGCGCTGACCGCCATCCCCGTCGCCTGGACGCCGCCGACGCCGGGCGCGGTGCGCGCGCCGGTGATCGTCGCGCCGATCAAGCGCGCGCGCGATTTCGCGGCCTGGAAGGGCAAGCTTGCCGGCAAGATCGTGATGATCTCGCTGCCCGGCAGCGGCGACGAGCCGAAGGAAGCGCCGTTCCGCCGCCTGTCGGACACCGAACTGGCCGAGCTGGACCGGCTGGAGCCGCACCGCCACGACCCGGCCGAAATCGCCCGCCAGCTGCGCCGCGCCAGCTTCGATGCCAAGCTTGATGCGTTTCTGAAGGCGGAGGGCGCGGTCGCCTGGGTGCGCCGGTCCTACCGCGACGGCAAGCTGGTGCATGGCGAAGGCTATGGCTTTGCGCGCGGCGCGACCCCGTCGCTGCCCGGCATCGAGCTGGCGGCCGAGGATTACCGGCGCGTCGCCCGGCTGGCGCAGGGCGGCGAGCCGCCGGTGCTGGAAATCCTGAGCGATGTCCGCTTCGACGACAGCGACGAGAATGCCCATAACATCATCGCCGAAATCCCCGGCACCGATCCAGGTGCCGGCTATGTGATGGCGGGCGCGCATCTCGACAGCTGGGTGGCGGCGGACGGCGCGGCCGACAATGCCGCCGGGGTCGCCGCGGTGATGGAGGCGGCGCGCATCCTGAAGACGCTGGGCCTCCGGCCGAAGCGCACGATCCGCTTCGCGCTATGGGCGGGCGAGGAACAGGCGCTGCTCGGCAGCCTCGCCTATGTGAACCGCTATCTCGCCAGCTGGCCGCCCATGCCTGAGGGGATGACCGGCGACGAGGTCTATTACCGCGCGATCCATGCCTGGCCGATCACGCGCAAGCCGGGGGCGGCCGATCTTGTCGCCTATTTCAACATCGACAATGGCGCGGGGCGCGTGCGCGGCATCCATGCCGAACACAATGTCGGCGCGGTGCCGCTACTGCGCGACTGGCTGGCCCCGTTTGCCAGCCTGGGGGCCGGGCAGGTGGCGATCGCGCGCACCGGCGGCACCGATCATGTGTTCATGCAGCGCGCCGGCCTGCCGGGGTTCCAGTTCATTCAGGACCCGCTCGATTATGACAGCCGCATTCATCACACCAATGCCGACACGTTCGATCATCTGAAGGCAGATGATCTGCGCCAGGCGGCGACCGTGCTGGCGGGGATGCTGTTTCAGGCCGCCGACAGCGCCGAACGGCTGCCGGCAATGCCCGCGCCGACCGAGCCGGCCGCGACCGATCCGTTCAAGGTTGAGGATCCCGACAATGCCCAGGACTGAACGCTGATGGCGCGCGGCCATCGTCCCTCGCGCCCGTCGGGCGGGCGGCCCCGTTTCTGGGGCCGCCACGCGGTCGGCGCGGCGCTTGCCAATCCCGCCCGCCGGGCGGTCAAGCTGTGGGCGACGCGCGACGCGGCGGCACGGCTCGACCTGCCTGCCGATCTGCCGGTCACGCTGGCCGATGTCGCCGATCTCGGCCGGCTGGTGCCCCCCGATGCGCCGCATCAGGGGCTGGTGCTCGACGTCGATCCCCTGCCCGACGCCTATCTGGACGAGCTGCTCGAACGGCCCGGCCCGGCGACTTTGCTGGTGCTCGATCAGGTGACCGATCCGCACAATGTCGGCGCGATCCTGCGGTCGGCGGCGGCGTTCGACGCGGTCGGCATCGTCACGCAGGACCGGCACAGCCCGCCCGAATCGGGTGCGCTCGCGCGCGCCGCCTCGGGCGCACTCGAACTTGTGCCCTGGGTGCGGGTGGTCAATCTCGCCCGCGCGCTCGACGAGATTGCCGAGGCCGGGTTCTGGCGGATCGGGCTGGCGGGCGAAGCGACGCGCAGCCTTGCCGCAACGCTCGGCCCGGCGCGCATCGCGCTGGTGCTGGGGGCCGAGGGCGAAGGCATCCGCCCCAACACCGCCGCGCATTGCGACGAGCTGGCGCGGCTGCCGATCTCGCCGCGGGTCGAAAGCCTGAACGTCTCGAACGCCGCCGCCATCTCGCTCTATGCGGCCATGACCGGCCGGACCGGACAGGAGTGACGCCGATGATCGCATCTTTGCCCCGCGCCCGCCCCCACCCCCAGCCTGTCGCCGCGCTGCGCCGGCTGGCGGCGCTGCTGCTGATGCCGCTGCTGCTTTCGGGCTGCCTGCTGACGCCGGGCAAGTTCAGCGCCCGCCTTGCGGTCAATGCGGATCGCAGCTTCACCTTCAGCTATCAGGGCGAGGTGATCGCGCTTGATCCCGATAAGGCGATGACCGGCGCCATGTCGGGCGTGCTGGACCGCGACGCCAAGGCCAAATCCGCCGGGGCCAAGGACCGCGAGGCCGAGAGCAGCGACACCAGCGCAAAGAATACGGCGCTGGCCGAGGCGCTGGGGCGCGAAGCCGGCTATCGCACGGTCCGCTATCTGGGCGGCAACCGCTTCCTGATCGATTATCAGCTGAGCGGGACGCTCAGCCACGGCTTCGTGTTTCCGTTCAACAGCGATGCCGGCGCGATCTTCCCGTTCCTGTCGGTCGAACTGCGCGGCAACGGCACGGTGCGCATCAAGGCCCCGGGCTTTGCCGCCGATGATACGCGGCTGGGCGGCGACGGGCCGGGCAAGAGCCGCCCCGCTGCCGAGCTGGACGGGGTGTTCGTCATCGACACCGATGCCGAAATCGTCAGCCAGAACAGCGAGGATGGCGCGGCGGCCGGGGCACCGGGCCGTCGGCTGCTGAGCTGGAAGGCGACGCCGCTGACCCGCGACGCGCCGACCGCGGTGCTGCGGCTGAAATAGCGCATGTGTGAGCGGGGCGGGCTGCAACGGGCCCGCCCCTCCCCGCCGATCAGCCCCTGCCGATCAATCCTCGGCGGCGATGGTCACGCGCAGGCCGTCCAGCTCGGCCGTGAACGGGATCTGGCAGGCCAGCCGGCTGTCGGCATTGCGGTGATCGCTCGATTCGAGCAGGTCATTTTCATCCTCGCTCATCGCCGGCAGGCGCGCGGTCCAGTCGGCATCGACATGGACATGGCAGGTCGCGCACGAGCAGCAGCCGCCGCACAGCGCCAGCAGCTCGTCAAAGCCATTGTCGCGAATCACTTCCATCACCGATAGGCCGACATCGCCCTCGACCGTCCGTTCATTCCCGTTGCGCGCGACAACCACCAGCTTCGGCATTTGCGTTCCCCTTCCGTTCGGCATAGAGCATCTTCAAGCCGGACGGAGCCACCCGGCGGCGTCGAAAATGCGGCAGACCATCTGTCCGGAGCGGCCGGCCCGATCCCGACGGATCGAACGCCGTTCCAGCGATGCACCGGGGAGCCGCCATGTCGCGGCTTGACGAAAGGGTCAAGCAAATGGGCCTGTCCGCCGATCAGTTGCGCACCGCGCTCGACGCGCTGGCCGGGATCGAACCGGCCTTTGCCCGCGCGCTGGCCCAGGCCGGCTATCCCGAACCGCGCATCCGCCCGCGCGGCTATGTCACGCTCATGCGCACGATCGTCGGCCAGCAGGTCAGCGTCGCGGCCGCCACGGCGATGTGGACGCGGCTGGAGGCGGCGACCGGCGATGCCGGCGATCCGGCAGCGCTGCTCGCTTTGTCGGACGAGGCGCTGCGCGCCGCGGGCCTGTCGCGGCAAAAGGCCGGCTATGCCCGCAGTCTTGCGACGCTGGTTGCCGATGGCACGCTCGACCTGACCGACCTGCCAGAGGATGATGAGGAGGCGATCCTCGCGCTGACCCGCATCAAGGGCATCGGGCGCTGGTCGGCAGAAATCTATCTGCTGTTCGCCGAGGGCCGGCCCGACATCTGGCCGGCGGGCGATCTGGCGGTGCAGCGCGAGGTGGGCGTGCTGCTGGGCCATGCCGACCGCCCCGACGAACGTCTGGTCCGCGCGCTCGCCGAGCCATGGCGCCCCCATCGCGGCGCAGCGGCGATCTTTGCCTGGCATTGCTACGCGGCAAGCCGCGAACCGGTGTGAGGATCACGGGCGCTTGTTGCATTGGTGACTGAAAGGCCGCTGTTTCGGAAACGACTCCATTCCGGACGTCGCATCAGAAGCCCCCGGCTCCCGTTCGAGCCAAACCCGATTGCGTCTGTTTCTTATGTTAATGGATTGACGGGGCACCGTGGTCTCTCGCCCAAAGCGATTTCAACCGCCGCTGCTGCGTGAATGGCCGTGGTGTCGAAGAGCGGTACCCGAACATCTTCTGGCCGAACAAGCATCATGATTTCGGTGCATCCCAAAATCACCGCCTCTGCGCCGCGTTCAACCATGCGGGCGATGATTTCGCGAAAAGCATAACGAGATACCGGCAAAAGCTTACCTGTGACCAGTTCTTCATAGATAATGCGATGGACATTTGCTCGGTCATCGATGTTCGGGACAATGACATGAAGGCCGTGCCGAGCAGCAAGCCGGTCTTTGTAAAAGCCCTGTTCCATCGTGAACGCCGTGCCGAGCAGTCCGACCGTGCTGAAACCGGCAGCCTTAATCTGTTCTGCCGTGGGATCTGCGATGTGGAGCAGGGGCACGCCAATCGCCGCCTGAATTTCATCCGCCATCCGGTGCATTGTGTTGGTGCAGATCAGCAGCATGTCCGCGCCGCCTGCTTCGAGCCGGCGTGCGGCATCGACCATTCGCAGCGTCAGGCCCTGCCAATCGCCCTTATGCTGCATTTGTTCAATCTCAGCGAAGTTAAATGACCAGAGGAGGCACCGAGCCGACGCAGTCGGACCGAGCCGGTCCCGCACTCCTTGATTGAGGATGCGATAATATTCCGCGGAACTCTCCCAGCTCATACCCCCCAACAGGCCGATCATTTTCATGGCGCTGCAGTCCTCCCACCACCTGCAAATCGCATGGCCACATCGCATCTTGCGTAGCGCGCACCGTAATCGGCCATGATGGCGGCGTCGTGTTGGAACCCCAGTTTCTGATAAAGATGGATTGCCGCCGCGCAGCGATGGTTCGTCAGAAGGTAGAGGGGATCGGCGCCAAGCGCGTGCGCCCTGTCGATCACGGCCTGCAACAGAAATTCGCCCGCCTTAAGTCCTCGCGCGGCTTTGCGAACGCCCATCTTCGTAAGCTCGAAACCGGTCGCACTGGTTTTCTGGAGTGCGCACGTTCCGATGATCCCCATTCCCTTTGCCTCGACGAACAAGATTGAGCCGCCGGCGGCCATGATGCTGGTGCCCGGATTTTCGAGCGTTTTGCGGTCCGTTTCCTCCATTTGGAACATATCGGAGATCCATTCGGCATTGATATCGTAGAACTCTCCCGCAAGATCGTCCGAATAGTCCCGGATAGTCAGCACTTGGGGCCGTGCCTGGGCCGCTAGCTGGTCAAGCGGGGTCGCGGCCAGCGCTTCTTCGACGTCAGCGATGATTGCCAGGATCTCGTCGGTCCGCCCGACCAGCAACCGATTGACGGCTTCAGTGATCTGGGGCCAGACGAGCAGTCTGGCGCGGGCAATCACGGCAGCACCGGCGTCGGTGAGGTGAATGGTTCTGTGTCTCAGATCGTCGCCAGTTTCAGCGCGAACTAAACCCATATTGACGAGCTGGCCGACGCCCCGGGTCACGCCCGGCTGGCTGGTACCAACCGCCTGCACGAGCTGGCCAATCGTGAGTGCGCGGCCGTCCAAGGCAACGAGGAGCGGCATGTGCGCGGGCTGCACGTCCAGTCCGGCGCCGGCAATCACCCGCGCCGCGCTCGCCTGCATCCGCTCTCCCAGCCGCTTGAGCCTGCTTCCCAGGAAGCTGGCGCCCATATCGTGAATTACGTCGCTCATAAATGTCCATGCTGTGATATATACCACGTTATATATAGTGCGGATTGTCTGTAAAGCTAGAAGAGCCGCCTTTCACGAACCTCCCACTTTCAGTGGTTCAGCCGCGGTTTGGATCAGCCCAACAGCCCGCCATTCAGGATAGCGGCAACTGGCGCATCATCGGCCCGGATCGACGGGTGGGCCAGTCCAACTGGACCGGGAGACCCTTGCGGTCCCGTCACGCAATCTTCTGTTCGCACCATGATCCGCTCGCAGCATCAGTTCAGGCACGCACCATGGCGCATTTTCGGGCACCGGGCCGGCACACCCCCCAATCGAGGTAAATCAGGTGGCAATGATTTGCTGGCAGGGCTAGGGGAAGCCGCGCCAAAAGGGGTGTGAACATGAAGATTGCGATGATCGGTTCGGGCTATGTCGGGCTGGTGTCCGGGGCCTGTTTTTCCGATTTCGGCCATGACGTCGTCTGTGTCGACAAGGATGCCGGCAAGATCGCCGCGCTCGAAGCCGGGCGGATGCCGATTTTCGAGCCGGGGCTGGACGCATTGGTCGCCGCCAATGTGAAGGCGGGCCGCCTGTCCTTCACCACCGACCTCAAGGCCGGGATTGCCGGTGCCGATGCGGTGTTCATCGCCGTGGGCACGCCGTCGCGGCGCGGCGATGGCCATGCCGATCTGAGCTATGTCTTTGCCGCCGCGCGCGAGATTGCCGAGCTGGCCGACGGCCCGGCGGTCGTCGTCACCAAATCGACGGTGCCGGTCGGCACCGGCGACAAGGTCGAGGCGATCCTGCGCGAAACCCGGCCCGATCTCGACTGGGCGGTGGTGTCCAACCCCGAATTCCTGCGCGAAGGCGCGGCGATCGGCGATTTCAAGCGCCCCGACCGCATCGTCGTGGGGGCCGAGGATGCGCGCGCCGAGGATGTGATGCGCGCCATCTATCGCCCGCTCTATCTGAACGCCGCGCCCCTGCTGTTCACCGGCCGGCGCACTGCCGAGCTGATCAAATATGCGGCCAATGCGTTCCTTGCGACCAAGATCAGCTTCATCAACGAGCTGGCCGATCTGGCCGAAAAGGTCGGCGCGGACGTGAAGGACGTGGCGCGCGGCATCGGGCTTGATAACCGCATCGGCGGCAAGTTTCTGCATGCCGGGCCGGGCTATGGCGGCAGCTGCTTCCCCAAGGACACGCTGGCGCTGCTGCGCACGGCCGAAGAGAATGACGTGCCGCTGCGCATCGTCAACGCGACCGTCGAGGCCAATGACAGGCGCAAGGTGGCGATGGGCCACAAGGTGATCGCAGCGCTTGGCGGCGATGCGCGCGGCAAGCGCATCGGCCTGCTCGGCCTGACGTTCAAGCCCAATACCGACGATATGCGCGACGCGCCGTCGCTGGCGATTGTCGAGGTGCTGCGCGCCGCCGGAGCGGAGATCGTCGCGCACGATCCCGAAGGCATGGAGCAGGCACGCCCGCTGCTGGGCGACATCGCCTATGTCGACAATGCCTATGACGCGGCGCGCGGGGCCGATGCGCTGGTGCTCGTCACCGAATGGGATGCGTTCCGCGCGCTCGATCTGAAGCGGATCGCCGCCGCGATGGCGCAGCCGCTGCTTGTCGACCTGCGCAACGTCTATCACCCCGACGAAGTGGCCAAGGCCGGCATCGCCTATCACGGCATCGGCCGCGGCGTCGCCGGGGCGGAAGCTCCGATCGAGAAGGTCGGCTGATGCCGGTCGTCCTGATCACCCCGCGCCGGTTTGCCGATTCGCGCGGCTGGTTTGCCGAAACCTATCAGCGCGACCGTTACCGCGCCGCCGGGATCGACGCCGATTTCGTGCAGGACAACCAGTCCTTCTCCAAGCCCGCCGGCACGCTGCGCGGCCTGCATTTCCAGACGCCGCCGCATGTGCAGGCCAAGCTGGTCCGCTGCCTTGCCGGGCGGATCTGGGACGTGGCGGTCGACCTGCGCGCCGGCTCGCCGACCTTTGGCCGCTGGGTCGCCGCCGAGCTGACCGCCGAGCGCGGCGAACAGCTTTATGTGCCGGCCGGCTTCGGCCATGGTTTCATCACGCTCGAGCCGGATTGCGCCGTCGCCTACAAGACGTCGGATTTCTACGCGCCCGACTGCGATGGCGGCATTGCCTGGGACGATCCCGACCTCGGCATTGCCTGGCCCATGCCGGCGGACGGGCCGCTTTTGTCCGACAAGGACCAGAAACTGCCCCGCCTCAAGGATTTCGCAAGCCCGTTCGCCTATGACGGGCGGCCTCTCATGCCATTGGACGCGCAATGACCAGCCTTCGCATTCTCGTGACCGGCGGCGCCGGCTTTATCGGTTCGGCGCTGGTGCGGCACCTGATCGCCAACACGCCGCACAGCGTGCTCAATGTCGACGCGCTCACCTATGCCGGCAATCTGTCGTCGCTGGAGCCGGTGGCGGCATCCGACCGCTACCGCTTTGCCAAGGCCGATATCTGCGACCGCGCCGCGATTGCCGCGCTGATCGCCGAGTTCCAGCCGCAGGTGATCACCCATCTGGCCGCCGAAAGCCATGTCGACCGCTCGATCGACGGCCCGGCGGCGTTCATCGAGACCAACATTGTCGGCACCTTCACGATGCTGTCGGCGGCGCTCGATTACTGGCGCGGGCTGGACGAGGATGCGCGCGGGGCATTCCGTTTCCACCACATCTCGACCGACGAGGTGTTCGGCGCGCTCGGCCCCGACGGCTTCTTCACCGAGGAAACCGCCTATGATCCGCGCTCGCCCTATTCGGCGTCCAAGGCCGGGTCCGACCATCTGGTGAGCGCGTGGCACCACACCTATGGGCTGCCGACGCTGATCACCAATTGCTCGAACAATTACGGGCCGTATCACTTCCCCGAAAAACTCATTCCGCTGATGATCCTCAAATGCCTGAGCGGGGAAAAGCTGCCCGTCTATGGGCGCGGGGACAATGTCCGCGACTGGCTGTATGTCGACGATCATGTGCGCGCGCTGACCGCCGTGTTCGAGCGCGGCCAGGTGGGCGAAAGCTATATGGTCGGCGGCCGTTCGGAACGCACCAACCTCGCGGTTGTCGAGACGATCTGCGACACGCTCGACACCATCCGCCCGCGTGCCGACGGCCAGAGCTATCGCAGCCAGATCAGCTTCGTCGCCGACCGGCCGGGCCATGATTTCCGCTATGCGATCGACGCGTCCAAGCTGGAGCGCGAGCTGGGCTGGCGGCCGGCAGAAAGCTTTGAAAGCGGCATCGCCAAGACGATCCGCTGGTATCTCGACAATGAGGCCTGGTGGCAGCCGATCCTTGCGCGCCAATATGGCGGCGAGCGGCTGGGCCTGAAATCGGCCTGAGCGCGATGCGGCCGATCCTCGTCACCGGCGGCACCGGCCAGGTCGGCACCGCGATTGCCGCGCGTGCCGCCGAACGCGGGATCGAGGTCGTGCTGCCCGGCCGCGCCGCGCTCGACCTTGCCGATCCGCAGGCGCTTGCCCGCGCGGTGGCCGGGCGCGACTGGGGGCTGGTGATCAACTGCGCCGCCTATACCGCGGTCGACAAGGCGGAGAGCGATGCCGATGCCGCCCATGCGGTCAATGCCGGCGCGCCCGCAGCGCTTGCCAGGGCGACGGCGGCGGCGGGCATCCGCCTGATCCATGTGTCGACCGACTATGTGTTCGATGGCAGCAAGCCGGGCTGGTATGACGAGGATGATCCCGTCGCCCCGCTCGGCGTCTATGGCGCGACCAAGGAAGCGGGCGAGGCCGCGGTCCGCGCCGCCAATCCCGATCATGTCATCCTGCGCACCGCATGGGTGGTCAGCCCGTTCGGGCACAACTTCGTCAAGACGATGCTGCGGCTGGGAGCGGAGCGCGATACGCTGCGCGTGGTCGCCGACCAGATTGGCTGCCCGACCTCGGCGATCGACATTGCCGATGCGCTGCTGTCGATTGCGGCCGGTGGCGGGCCGGCCGGCACCTATCATTTCGTCAATGGCGGCGAGGCGAGCTGGCACGCGCTGGCCGCGTTCGTGATCGCGCGCGCCGGGCTGGCGACGCGGGTCGAGCCGATCACCACCGCCGACTATCCGACGCCGGCGCGCCGCCCGGCCAATTCGCGCCTCGCGACCGCGCGCATCGCCCGCGACCATGGGCTGAGCCCGCGCCCCTGGCAGGAAGCGGTCGGCGAGATTGTGGACCGGCTGACGGAAAAGGCCGGCTGACGGGTGGGGCGGCGACCGGCCGGCTTGCTGGCGGGGCGCGGATGCAAGGCGATACAGGAAGGGACAGGGACTATGAAGGGGATCATCCTGGCCGGCGGCTCGGGCACGCGGCTGCATCCGGCGACGCTGGCGATCAACAAGCAGCTGCTGCCCATCTATGACAAGCCGATGATCTATTATCCGATGTCGGTGCTGATGATGGCCGGCATCCGCGACATCCTGATCATCTCCAGCCCCGAATATCTGGACAATTACACCCGGCTGTTCGGCACTGGCGAGCAGTTCGGCCTCAACATCAGCTATGCCGTGCAGCCGCGCCCGGAAGGGCTGGCCCAGGCATTTCTGATCGGCGAGGAACATGTCGCGGGCGGGCCGGCGGCGCTGGTGCTGGGCGACAACATCTTTTTCGGGGCCGGCCTGTCGGGGCTGCTGCACCGCGCCCGCGACCGCGCGACCGGGGCGACCGTCTTTGCCTATCATGTCGATGATCCGCAGGCCTATGGCGTGGTCGAGCTGGATGCGAACGGCCGGGCGCTGTCGATCGAGGAAAAGCCGGCGGTGCCGCGTTCAAGCTTTGCGGTCACCGGGCTTTATTTCTACGATCAGCGCGTGACCGAGTTCGCGCGGACGGTGAAGCCATCGGCGCGCGGCGAGCTGGAGATCACCGACCTCAACCGCATCTATATGGAGCTGGGCGAGCTTTACGTCGAACAGATGAACCGCGGCTTTGCCTGGCTCGACACCGGCACGCACGACAATCTGCTCGAAGCGTCGGAGTTTGTCCGCACGCTCCAGAAGCGGCAGGGCGTGCAGATCGCCAGCCTTGAGGAAATCGCATTCAAGAACGGGTTCATCGATGTCGACCAGCTGCGCGCGCGCGGGCAGATGTTCGCCAAGACCGCTTATGGCCGGGCGCTGCTCGATCTGGCCGACGGGCGCGGCTGACCGGGGCATGGCGGCGTTCCTGCCCGCACCGCCGCGATGAGCATCGGCCGCAACACCAGCTATAATCTGATCGGCGCGATCGTGCCGATGGCGCTCGCGCTCGCCACCGTGCCGCTTTATCTGAAGCTGGTCGGGGCCGATCGTTACGGCGTGCTGTCGATCGCGTTCCTGCTGCTCGGCTATTTCGGGCTGTTCGATCTGGGGCTGGGGCGTGCGACGACCTACCGCATCGCCGCGCTCAAGGATGCGGATGCGCAGGCGCGGGCGGACGTGTTCTGGACGGCGATTGCGGTCAACATCCTGATGGGCGCGGTCGGCGCGGCCGTGCTCTATGTCGCGGCCGATTATTTCTTCGCGCATGTGTTCAAGGTCGATGCCGCGCTGCGCCCGGAAATCGTCGAAAGCGTGCCGCTGCTCGCGCTGTCGGTGCCGGTCGCGACCCTGACCGGGACGCTCAGCGGCGCGCTGCAGGCGCGCGAGCGGTTCCTCCAGTCGAACATGATCTCGATCCTGTCGACCAGCCTGTTCCAGATCCTGCCGCTGATCCTTGCCTATGTGTCGGGGCCGCGGCTGGGGCCGTTGCTGGCGGCGGCACTTGCCGCGCGCAGCGTTGCGATCCTGATGCTGTGGTGGGCGTGCCGCGACGTGCTGACGCGCGGCCAGCGCCAGCGGTTCAGCGGGCCGGAGGCGCGCCAGCTGCTCGGCTATGGCGGCTGGGTGACGGTGACCGCGCTGTTCGGGCCGATGCTCGTCATCCTCGACCGGTTCGCCATCGGCGCGATCCTCGGCGCGGTCGCGGTCACCATCTACACGGTGCCGTTCCAGCTCGCGCAGCGGTTGTCGGTGATCCCCGGCGCGCTGTCGGGCGCGCTGTTCCCGCGCCTGCCGACGGCGAGCGAGGCGGAACGGATCACGCTCACCGACAATGCCATTCTCGCCCTGCTCGCGGCGCTGAGCGCGCCGGTGCTGGTCGCCTGCTATCTGATCCACCCGTTTTTCGACCTGTGGATCGGGCGCGAGCTGGGCCGCCAGTCGGCCGAGGTCGGCGTCGTCATCCTGCTCGGTTTCTGGATCAACGCCTTTGCCGTCGTCCCCTATAGCTGGCTGCAGGCGACCGGCCGGCCCGATCTGGTGACCAAGCTGCTGCTGGTCCAGATCCCGCCCTATCTGGCGGCGCTCTATGTCGGGATGAGCAAATTCGGGCTGATGGGCTGCGCGGTCGTGTTCTCGCTGCGCTGCGCGGTCGATTTCATCGCCATGGCGCTCGCCGCCCGCGGCCGGGTCAGCCATGGCCGCTGGATCGCACTGCTCGGCCTCGTGCTGGTCGCCGGAACCGCCGCCGGAGCGCTGCTCGATTATCGCCAGCCGCTCTGGTGGCTGAGCGGGATCGGCCTTGCCGCCCTTGCCACCGCGATCAGCTGGGCGATCCTGCCGGCCGAGTTCCGCCTGCTGATCACCAGCCGGCTGGGGGCGCTGCGCCGCCGCGCCGGATAGCTTTCCAGCCTTCGAGCATCAAAGGGTGTGGCGTTGGTCGAGGGAGATCGGCGCCCGGTCCGCCTTATGAAGGTGTGGCGCCGATCAAGGGAGATCGGCGCCACGCGGCCGGGCCAGGGACAGGGGGTGGCGGACCGGCCGAAGGGGGTCAGAATTTATAGGCGGCCTCGACGCCGTAGAGCCGCCGCGCGCCCGGCGACAGGAACGAGCCGCCAAACTCGATTGCCGGAATGACCTCGGCCAGCACCGGCTCGTTGAGCAGGTTGTTGGCAAAGGCGGTCAGCCGCCAGCGCTCGGTCTGGATGCCGGCGCGCACGTCGAGCACGCCGAACTCGCCGCGCCGCGCGACATCGAAGCGGCCATTGCCGACGACCGGCGGCAGCGCCAGCGCGGAGCCGGGCAGCAGGCCGCTGAACAGCGTCGGCCGTTCCTGATTCTGGACCGTATGGAACCAGGTCGGGCCGGTCAGCCGGTAATCGGCACGGGCGATGAAATCGATCTCGCGGCCCATCGGGATCGTCCACTGGCTGCCCAGATTGAGCGTGTAATCGGCCGTATAGGGGCTTTTGTTGCCGACCGTGTCGGGGCGCGAGCTGTTGCGCTTGATCTCGCTGTCGGTGACGTTGAGCGCGCCATAGAGCTTCCAGCCCTTGACCAGCTCGACATTGACGTCGAGCTCGGCCCCTTTCACGTCGACCCGGTCGATGTTCGACACCACGCGCAGCAGCCCGAACGAGCCGACGAAGAACTCGAAAAACTGCATGTCGGTGACGCGGGTGTAATAGCCGGCCAGATTATAATTGATCGGCCCGATGCGCCCCTTGATCCCGGCCTCGAACGCGCTCGACCGTTCCTTGGCAAACCGGTCGTCGATCCGCACCGGCGGATTGAGGCTCAGAAACTGGTTGAAATTGGCGTTGACGATCGCGGCCGAGCCCTGATTGTTGAAGCCGCCCGATTTGAAGCCGACGCCCCAGTTGGCGAACAGATAGGTGCGGTCGAGAATCTCGAACCGCGCCGTCACCTTGGGCTGAAGCTGCTTGAAACTGCCCTGCTGCGGCTGGATCGGGCCAAAGGCCTGACCGGGGTTGATCGGCCCGCCGGTGAACGGATCGGTCGCGATGGGCACCAGGCTGCGCACCCGGCGTTCCTCGACATCATAGCGCAGCGCGACGCCGAGATTGAGGCTGTCGGTCGCCTCGAAATCGAGCGAGCCGAACGCGGCATAGACATCGGTCTTGAACCGGTCGGCAAGCAGCTGCGACGTCGGATTGGCCGAGTTTGGCGGGTTGTAGAGATTGCGGATCACCCCCGCCCCGGTATCGCCGCCCAGGCTGACGCCGACCTTGCGCGACAGGTTGAGGTAATAGGCCCCGATCTGCCAGTCGAGCCGGTTGTCGCCATCGGAGGCGAGGCGGATTTCCGCGCTCAGGTCGCGCTGGTTGCGGACCTGATATTGGGTGCCGTCGCAGGTCGTCGGCGAATAGGGGCCGAAGGTCGAGCCATTGGCGGGCGCGAAGATGAACGGCACCGGGATCTGGCCGATAAAGGTCGGCGGGTTGAGCGGAAAGCCGGTCAGCGCCGCGGTGGAGGCGAAGCAGGAGTTGACCGTCGCCTGCCCGGCCGGATTGGCGGCCCCGATATAGCGGGCGAAATCGGCCGAGGTGCCGTCGGCGGTCAGATTGTTGCGAATGTCGGAATAAAGCAGCCAGCCGGTCAGGCGGATATCGCCGAAATCATGGTCGAGCTTGGCCGATGCCTCCAGCGTCTTCTGGTTGTTGGTCGGCCGGATGTTCGAATAGAAACGGAAACGGTGGTCGTTCACATCGGCATAAAAGGCCGGGTTGACCGCCGCGAAGTTGGGCAGGTGGAAGGCGGCGTTGAACGCGATCGACGCACCGCTCAGCTGGCCATAGCGCGCCTTCACGTCCAGTTCGGTGTCCGCGCCCAGCTCGGCGACGATGCGGCCATTGACGTTCCAGGTTTCGCGGTCGTCGACCGAGCTGCGGTCTGCCAGAAACTCGTTGCGGAAAAAGCCGTCGGTCTTGAAATAATTGCCCGACAGGGTGAAGCCGATGCCCTCGCCCAGCGGGCCGGACAGCGTGGCATCGCCGTCGATGGTGCGGTTATTGGCATAGCTCAGCCGGACATTGCCGGTCAGCGTGTCGGTGGGCTTTTGCGTCTGGATGACGATCGCGCCAGCGGCGGCGTTGCGCCCGTACAGCGCGCCCTGCGGCCCTTTCAGCACCTCGATCTGGCGGATCGCGCCCTGATTCTGGTCGAGCGCGGCGACATTGGTCTTGAGGATGCCGTCGACGACCAGCGCGACCGAGCTTTCGGCGTCGCGCGCGCCATTGATGCCGCGAATGTTGATCTGCGTGTCCCCGGCGTCGGCGGTCGAGCTGACGATGGTGACGCCGGGGGTGAGCTGCACGAAATCCGACGCGGTCTGGATGTTGGCGGTCGCAATCGTCTGCGCGTCAAAGACGGTGACCGAGGCCGGCACTTCGGACAGCGTTTCGTTCACGCGCCGCGCGGTGATGATGATGTCGCCCGGCTCGCCGGACTGCGCGGCCGCCTCCTGCGCCGGTGCCGCTTGGGCCAGCAGCGGTGCCGGCAAGAGCGCGGTCGCGGATATGCCCGTCAGCAGCCCCAGAAATTTGCGGCCCGCATTGGTGTTGTTCGTCATGTCGTCCCCCCAATATTCAGCATCGGACCTGCACCGCGCGCCCGCCAGCCGGCACCCGGCCTGGCAAAACCGGCAGCGACGGCAGAACTGGTCATGGCCCGGCTCTGCGGATATCGGCCGGGCCGGGTTCAGACCTTGAGGAGCAACGCGCGCGATGGCCGACGCCCAGCGACCCCGGCATCGCCGTGCGCGCGCCGTTGATCGGCATGGCTGCGATCACATTGATGCGATGCGGCACCACATGGCCCCTCTCTTTCAAGGCCGGACGCTATTGTATACAAACCCAACCCGTCAAGTCCCCCCGGAGAAGTGCCATGTCGCGCGCGTCTGACCTTGCCTATCGCTTCATCCGCGCCGAGATTCTGGCCGGAATGCTGCCGCCGGGGGCACAGATCCGGGAGGAGCATCTGGCCGAGGCGTGCGGCGTGTCGCGTACCCCGGTGCGCGAGGCGCTGCGCCGGCTGGAGGTCGAACGCTTTGTCCGCCGCAGCGATTCGCAGCGCACCTTCGTCAACGAATGGTCGTTCGACGAAGTGGAGGAGAGCTTCACCCTGCGCGGCATATTGGAAGGGCGCGCCGCCGCCCGCGCCGCGACCCGCATCGACGCCGCCGGCATGGCCGCGCTCGAACGCCACAATGCCGCCATGCGCCGCGCCGTCTCCGGCCCGGAGCTGGATGTGCCGACGTTTCTCGAGCACAACCGGGCCTTTCACGGCATCGTGCTGACCGCCGCCGCCTCGACCAGCCTCGCGCAGCTGCTGACCGGGATCGTCGAACAGCCGGTCGTCGCACGCACCGCGCGCCAATATGACGCCCAGCAGATCGCCCGCTCGGTCGCCGAGCATGACGAGCTGATCCTCGCCTTTTCGCGCCGCGACGGCGAATGGGCGCAGGCGGTGATGGCCAGCCATATCCGCCGCGCCTTCCACGCCTATTCGGACGCCTATCGCGCCTCGATGGCCGGCCGCGACGGGAGCGCGGACAGCGCCGGCACCCCGCCCCGCCCGGCCTGAGCAGAGCTTGCACATCCGCGCCGTTTGTATACAAAAGCGGGTGATGAACATCGAGATCGTCGAAGTCGGCCCGCGCGACGGCCTGCAGAACGAAGCCCGGATCGTGGCGACGGCCGACAAGCTGGCGCTGATCGACCGGCTGATCGCGTGCGGCGCGCGGCGGATCGAGGCGGCGAGCTTCGTCAACCCGCGCCGCGTGCCGCAAATGGCCGATGCCGATGACGTCGCCGCCGCCCTGCCCGACCGGCCCGACATGACCTTTATCGGGCTGGTGCTCAACGCGCGCGGGGCCGAACGCGCGCTCGCCCATCCGCGCATCGATCAGCTGGGCGCGGTGTGCGTCGCGACCGACCGGTTCGCCATCGCCAATCAGGGCCAGACCAGCGACGAATCGGTGGTGGTGGCCGCCGACATCATCGCCGCCGCCCGCGCCGCCGGGCGCAGCGGCCAGGCGACCATCGCCGCCAGTTTCGGCTGCCCTTATGAAGGCGAGGTGGCCGAGGACCGGGTGGTGGCGATTGCCGAGCGGCTGGCCGCGGCCGGGCCGGTCGAAATCGCGCTGGCCGACACGATCGGGGTCGCGGTGCCGGCGGCGGTGGCGCGGCTGGTGCGGCGCGTGCGCGCGGCCGTCGCGCCGCTGCCGGTGCGCGTGCATCTGCACAACACCCGCGGCACCGGCATCGCCAATGTCTGGGCGGCGATCGAGGCCGGGGCGGCGACCATCGACACCGCGCTGGGCGGGCTGGGCGGCTGCCCGTTCGCCAAAGGCGCGGCGGGCAATGTCGCGACCGAGGACGTGATCTACATGCTCGACCGGTCGGGGATCGCGACCGGGCTTGATCTTGAACGGCTGATCGAGGCCGGCCGCTGGCTGGCCGGCATCATGGACAAGGATCTGCCGGGGATGATGGGCCGGGCCGGCCCCTTCCCCGCGCGCGCAATCTGAAAGAGGGGAAGACATGGCCTATCGCCTGGGCGTCGACGTCGGCGGCACCTTTACCGACCTGCTGCTGTTCGACGAATCAACCGGTCGCTTCTGGCGCGACAAGACGCCGTCGACGCCCGCCGACAGCTCGGTCGGCATCCTGAACGGCGTCCGCCAGATCTGCGCCACCGCCGGCATCGACCCGGCGCAGATCGAGATTTTCCTGCACGGCACGACGGTGGCGACCAATGCGGTGCTGGAGGGCAAGGGCGCGCGCGTCGGGCTGATCGTGACCGAAGGCTATCGCGACATCATGCAGATCGCGCGCAGCTTCGTCCCCGGCGGGCTGGCCGGCTGGATCATCTGGCCCAAGCCGAAGCCGCTGGCGGCGCTTGAGGACACGATTGCGGTCGGCGGGCGGATCGGGGCCGACGGGGCCGAGGTGCGCCCGCTCGACGAGGCCGGGGCGCGCCGCGCGCTTGAACAGCTCAAGGCCGCCGGGGTCGAGGCGGTGACGGTGTCGCTGATCAACGCCTATGTGAATGGCGCGCATGAACGGCGGATCGGCGAACTGGCGGCAGAGATCCTGCCCGGCGTGCCGGTCTCGCTCAGCCATGAGGTCCTGCCCGAGATGCAGGAATATGAGCGCACGCTGTCGACGGTCGCCAACGCCTCGGTGCGGCCGGTCGTCTCGCGCTATGTCAGCAATCTGCGCACCAAGCTGCGCGAGACCGGCATGGCCGGCAAGATCGCGCTGCTGCGCTCCGATGGCGGGCTGATGTCGTCGGAAAAGGCCGAGGAGCATCCGGTCAACATCCTGATGTCCGGCCCGGCGGGCGGCGTGACCGGCGCGCTGTGGGTGGCGCGCCATGCCGGGCTGCGCAACATCCTGACCCTCGATGTCGGCGGCACCTCCACCGATGTCGCGCTGATCGAAAATCTGGAGCCGCGCCGCCAGCGCACGACCGAGGTCGGCCATCTCGCGGTCCGCGCCTCCGCGCTCGACGTCAAAACCGTTGGCGCGGGCGGCGGCTCGATCGCCTATGTGCCCGAACTGACCGGGGCGCTGCGCGTCGGGCCGCAATCGGCGGGCGCGGTGCCCGGCCCGGTCGCCTATGGCAAGGGCGGCACGCTGCCGACCGTCACCGACGCCAATGTCGTGCTCGGCTATCTGCCCGAAAACCTGCTTGGCGGCACCTTCACGCTCGACCGGGCGGGGGCGCGGCGCGCGGTGCAGACCATCGCCGATGCGCTGGGCATCGACCTGATGGCGGCGGCGCGCGGGATCATCGACATCGTCAACGAAAACATGTTCGGCGCGCTTCGGATGATCTCGGTCCAGCAGGGCTATGATCCGCGCGATTTCGCGCTGATGGGCTTTGGCGGGGCCGGGCCGCTGCATGTCAACGCGGTCGCGCGGCTGATGGGCAGCTGGCCCGCCGTGTCGCCGGTGTCGCCCGGCGTGCTGTGCGCGCTCGGCGACGCGACGACGCGGGTGCGCACCGAAACCGCGCGCTCCTTCTCGCGGCTTGCTCACCAGACCGACGAGGCCGAGCTGATCGCCGTGCTCGACGAGATGGCGGCGCAGACCCGCGCCGAGCTGGCCGCCGACGGCGTGGCGGATGGCGACATCACCAGCCTGTTCGAAGTCGATGTCCGCTATCAGGGCCAGGCGTTCGAGGTCGCGCTGACCATCGATCCGGCGACGCTGCGCCGCGACGGGATTGCCGGGCTGACCGCGCGCTTCGATGCCGAGCATCTGCGCCTGTTCACCTTCAACATGGAAACCGCGCACGAGATCGTCAATCTGCGCGCCGTGGCGCTGGGCCGGGCGCTCGACCTGCCGGCGGCCGAGCTGCCGCAGGGCGACGGCAACCCGGCGGCCGCGCGCATCCGCGACCATCTGCTGTGGATGGACGGGCGCGAACAGGCAGCGGTGATCTATGACCGGGCGCGGCTGCGCGCCGGCGACGTGATCCCCGGCCCCGCCATCGTCACCGAGATGGATTCCACCACGCTCATCGAATCCGGCCATGTCGCGACCGTCGACCGGGTCGGCAACATCCTGATCACCCCGGCCTGAGGGAGCGACCCGATGCCCGCCACCATCATCCAAACCAACGCCACTCCCTTTGCCGCCACGCGCGTCGATCCGGTGACGCTCGACATCATCGAAAATGCGCTGCGCAACGCCCGCACCGAAATGGACGCGACGCTGGTGCGCACCGCCATGTCGCCGGGCATCCGCGAACAGGGCGACGCCTTTCCGCTGATCGCCGACCATCAGGGCCGGATGATCGTCGGCCAATTCGGCTCGTTCATCGGCGGCTTCCTCGCCGGCTATGACGGCACGGTCGAGGACGGGGACATGTTCTTCCTGTCCGATCCCTATAGCTGCGACGGCGCGATCAGCCATTCCAATGACTGGCTGGTGCTGCTGCCGGTGTTCCGGGGCGGGCGGCTGCTCGCCTATACGGCGATGTTCGGCCACCAGTCCGACATTGGCGGCAAGGTGCCGGGATCGATGCCGATCACCGCGCGCGCGATCTTTGAAGAAGGGGTGCGCATCCCGCCGGTCAAAATCTATGCGCGCGGCGTCTACAATGCCGATCTGGTCAGGCTGGTCATGCACCAGACGCGCAAGCCCGACTGGTGCAAGGCCGATCTCAACGCGCTGATCGCCGCCTGCCGGGTGGCGGCGCGGCGCGTGGTCGAGATGGCCGACCGGTTCGGCGAGGATCTCTATGTCGCCGCGACCCAGGAGCTGCTCGCCCGCAACCACCGCGCGATGAAGCAGCTGATCACGAACGCGATCGGCGAGGAACCGGTCAGTTTCGAAGATCATATCTGCGACGACGGGCTGGGCTTCGGCCCCTATCGCATCCGCTGCACCATGTGGCGCGAGGGCGAGAAGGTGATCCTGGATTTCGACGGCACCGATCCGCAGTCGCGCGCGTCGATCAACTTCTTCCTCAACGAAAACATGTTCAAGATGTTCTTCGGCATCTACATGATCATGGTCTTCGACCCGCAGATCCTGTTCAATGACGGGTTTTACGATCTGATCGAGGTCCGCATCCCCGAAGGCTCGCTGCTCAAGCCGCGCTTCCCCGCCGCGCTGTCGGGGCGCACCCATGCGCTGGGGCGGATTTTCGACATTCTGGGCGGGCTGCTCGGCCAGAAGACGCCGGAGTTCCTGAACGCGGCGGGATTCTCGTCCAGCCCGCATCTTTTCTATTCGGGCACCGATGCCGAGGACCGCTATTTCCAGCTGTTCCAGATCGGCTTTGGCGGCATTCCGGGCCGGCCGCTGGGCGACGGGCCGGACGGCCATTCGCTGTGGCCGGGCTTTACCAACGTGCCCAACGAGTTTCTCGAACGCTATTTCCCGCTGCGGATCGAACGCTACGAAACCGAACCCGATTCGGGCGGTGCGGGGCTGCACCGGGGCGGCAACGGCATCCACATGACCTACCGGTTCCTCGAACCCGGCATGATCGCCATCCATGACGACCGCTGGTTCACCCATCCCTGGGGCGTCAATGGCGGCGAGCCGGGGGCGCGGGCGCGCAAGATCCTGGAAAAGGCCGACGGGACGCAGACGATCATCGGCAACAAGGTCGAGGATGTCGAAGTCGAGGCGGGCGACCAGCTGCACTTCATCACCTGGGGCGGCGGCGGCTGGGGCGACCCGCTGGCGCGCGACCCCGATCTGGTCGCGCGCGAGGTGCGCGAGGGGCTGGTGACGGTTGCCGGGGCGCGGCGTTACGGCGTCGTCGTCACCGACGGCCAGGTCGATCAGGCGGCAACCGGGGCACTGCGCGCGGAGATCGAGGCCGAGCGTTCGGGACCGCTGCCGCTGTTCAACCATGGCCCGTCGATCGAGGCGCTGCGCGCGGCGTCGCTCAGCGACACCGGCCTGCCCGCGCCGCGCCCGCCAGTGTGGACCCGCAAGGCGGAGGCGGCGTGATGGTGGGCGCACTTGCCGGAATCCGCGTCGTCGAACTGGGCCAGCTGATCGCCGGCCCGTTCTGCGGCCAGCTGCTGGGCGACATGGGCGCCGATGTCATCAAGGTCGAGCCGCCCGGCGCGGGCGATCCGATGCGCGCCTGGGGGCGGGGCGAACACAAACTGTGGTGGGAGGTGGTGTCGCGCAACAAGCGCTCGGTCAGCGCCAATCTGCGCGTGCCCGCGGGGCAGGATCTGGTCCGCCGGCTGGCGGCCGGGGCCGATATCCTGATCGAGAATTTCAAGCCCGGCACGATGGAGAAATGGGGGCTGGGGCCGGATGCGCTCCACGCGCTCAACCCGCGCCTGATCATTGTGCGCGTCTCCGGCTATGGCCAGAGCGGGCCCTATTCGGCGCGTGCCGGCTTTGGCGGCATTGGCGAGGCGATGGGCGGCTGGCGCTACATTGTCGGCGATCCCGACCGGCCGCCCAGCCGCATGGGGGTGTCGATCGGCGACAGCCTGGCGGCGACCTATGGCTGTCTGGGCGCGCTGGCCGCGCTGCACGCCCGCGAACGCACCGGGCGCGGCCAGGTGGTCGATTCGGCGCTGTACGAGGCGGTGCTGCAGGTGATGGAAAGCCTGATCCCCGAATATCAGCTGTCCGGCTATATCCGCGAACGATCGGGGTCGAAGCTGCCGGGCATCGCGCCGTCGAACGTCTATCGCTGCCGCGACGGCGAATATCTGATCGGTGCCAATCAGGATGCGGTGTTCGCCCGGCTGTGCGCGGCAATGGGCCGGCCCGAACTGGCGACCGATCCCGATTATGTCGATCATGTCGCGCGCGGCCGCAATCAGGACCGGCTCGACCAGATCATCGAGGACTGGACGCTGACGCTGACCGTCGCCGAGGTCGAGGCGCTGATGATCGCCCATTCCATCCCGGCGGGAAAAATCTATCGTGCGCCCGAAATGCTCGAAGACCCGCATTTCGCCGCGCGCAAGGCGGTGATCGAGGTGGCGACCGAACGCTGGGGACCGGTCAAGATGCAGAACGCCTTTCCCAAACTGTCCGACACGCCAAGCGATGTGCGCAGCGCCGCCCCCGCGACGGTCGGCCAGCACAATCGCGAGGTCTATGGCGAGCTGCTGGGGCTGAGCGCGGCGGAGCTGGACGCGCTGGCCGCCGCCGGGGCGATCTGATGACCGGGCTGGCCGACAGCTACGGGGCCGATTTTCGCGGGTCGCTGCCCTTTGGCGCGCGCCCGGCGCTGATCGTCGTCGATGCGGTGACCGGCTATGTCGATCCGGCCGCCCCCATCTATGCCGGCGGCGAACATGCGCTGCCGGTAATCGCCCGGCTGCTCGGCGTCGCGCGCGACCGGGGGGTACCGGTGATCTACACGGTCGTCAGCTACCGGGCGGACGGGGCCGATGGCGGGCTGTTCTGGCGCAAGCTGCCGGCGCTGCGCGCGTTCGTTGAAGGATCGCCCTTTGCCCGCATCCCCGACCAGATCGCCCCGCGCGCCGACGAGCTGGTGCTGACCAAACATTATGCCTCGGCGTTTTTCGGGACGACGCTGGCGACCGACCTCGCCGCGCGGCGGATCGACACATTGGTCATCACCGGCTTTTCGACCTCGGGCTGCATCCGCGCGACCGCGCTCGACGCGCTCCAGCACGGCTATGCGCCGTTCGTGGTCAGCGATGCCTGTGGCGACCGCCACCCCGCCCCGCATGAGGCCAATCTGTTCGACCTGCAGGCCAAATATGCCGAAGTGGTGACCGCCGACCGCGCCGCCGCGCTGATGGCGGGAAAGCCCTGAGCGCGCGGGGCTTAAACGATCGTCACAGCGCCGCGCGCAGGCCCAGCCACAGGGTGCGCGGCGTGGCGCGTTCGACAATGCCATCGGCCGAGATCGCGGCGGCGACCAGCGCATCGGTGAGGTTTTCGGCCCGCGCCTCGACCGCCAGCCCGCGCAGCAGCGGCACCGTCAGCCGCGCATCGAGGGTCAGCGCATCGCCAAGCTGGCGCTGATTCTGGTCATCCTCGAACTGCGCGCCGACATAGCGCAGCGTGACCGATGCCGCGGCCGGCTGCCGCCCGCCGGCCGCGCCGTCATCCCAGCCAAGCGTCGCCGAGGCCATGTGACGCGGCGTCTGGGCCGGTCGCAGGCCATCGAGCGCCGCCGACAGCCCGGCGCCGCGCACCACCGCATCGGCATGGGCATAGGACAGCGCCGCCGTCCAGCGGCCGAGCCGGGCCGCGCCGTCCAGCTCCACCCCGCGCGCGCGCACCGCATCCAGATTTTCGCGGCGGCGATAGACGCCGGCCGCGGACACAAAACCCACGCCCGGAAACTGCCCCGGCCCGCGCGCGATGGTGACATTGGCGATCGCCCCGTCGAGCCGGTTGTCGAACAGGGTGACGCCCAGCCGCACCTCGGGCCGGGGCGCGTAATCAAGGCCAAGCTCCGCCCCGCGCACCCGTTCGGGGGCAAGCGCGGCATTGGCTGCCGTCGCATCGGCACCGACGCGGAACGGCCGGTAAAGCTCGTTGAGCGTCGGCAGCCGCCAGCCGGTATAGGCGGCGGCCCTGAGCGTCAGCCCGCCGCCGGGGGCAAAGGCGAGGCCCGCGCGCCCCGATCCTTCCCAGCCGCCGCGATCGGCAAAGCGGCTGTCGGTGACGGCCGCGCCGGTCGCGAGCACCCGTTCGGACAGGCGGCCGCCGCTGATCGTCCAGCGGTCGATCCGCCCCCCGGCGCTCAGCGTCCAGCCGCCGCGCGTCCAGCTGAGATCGGCAAAGCCGCCGCGCACCGCGCTGCGCCCCCCGGCCTCGCGGCGGCGCGTCGGCAGCCCGGCCACAAAAGTGAACAGCTCCAGCGTCCGCCCCTCGGTCGCGCGCCAGTCTCCGCCCAGGCTGAGTTCGGCCCCGCCGCCCAGCGGTGGGCGAACCTCGATCCGCCCGCCCAGCCCGGTCGCGGGGGTGTTATACTGGTCGAGCGTCGGGGTGACGGCGGTCCGCCCGGCGGCAAGCGCGCCGAACTGGCTGGCAAAGGCCCGCGCCTGCACATAAGCGAGCGCAGACCAGCCCCAGCGGCCGCGCCCGACCAGCCTCAGGCTCGCATCGGCCCCGTCGCTGCGATTGTCGGAAAAAGCGAGGCCACGGTCGCGCCGGTCGCTGAAGGCGAGCATCGCCGCCTGCAGCTCGGCCTGCCCGCCGAGATCGATCACCGCGCGCAGGCCAAGGCTTGCCTGTTCATGCCCGGCGGGGCGGTCGGCCGGGCCGCGCTGATCGGCGCGGATCGGCACAAAGCCGTCGCCGCGCGCATAATCGGCCGACACGGTGGCAAAGCCGCGCCCCATCTGCCCGGTCAGCGCGGCATTGGCCTCCACCGATCCCCGGCTGCCGCCCGCCATGTGCAGCGCGACCGGGGCAAGCTGATCGGGGGTCGCGCTGTCGAGCGCGATGGTGCCGGCCAGCGCGCCGGGCGCGAACAGCCCGGCCCCGCGCGTCACCGTCACCCGCCCCAGCCGTTCGGGCTGATAGGCGGGAAACGCCACCCAGCCGCCGAACGGATCGGCCTGGGGCACGCCATCGAGCACCAGCAGCGCGCGGCTGGCGGCGTTACCCCCCAGCCCACGCAGCGTCAGCCCCTGCGAGGTCGGATTGGCCGAGCGCGCGTCGGACCGGCGAAACTGCTGCAGCCCGGCCACGTCGCGCAGCACATCCTCCAGCCGGCCGCTCGCCGTCCCGGTCAGGCGCGCACGGTCGATCACCGCCCGCGCCGCCGCCGCCTCCCCGCCCAATGCGGCAAGATCGCGGCCGGTGACGACGATATCGGGGGCCGCGCCCAGAGACAGCGAAAGCAGCAGAAGCAAGACAGGATCCTCAGCCAGCGCCGACCCGGTCGGGATGGGCGGCGGCGAACGCCTCCACCTGCTGCAACGCTGCGTCAACCCTGACCAGCGTCGGGAACGGCGTCAGATCGAGGTTGAAGCGGCGCGCGTTGAACATCTGCGGCACCAGGCAGATGTCGGACAGGTCGGGGCGGTCGCCGCCCAGATAGCGGCCACAGCCTTCCGCCATCCGCTCGAGCGCGACAAAGCCTTCGCGCACCCAGTGGCGATACCAGTCGTCGCGCTCCGCGTCGTCTGCGCCCAGCTGGCGCTTCAGATAGCCGAGCACGCGCAGATTGTTGAGCGGATGGATGTCGCACGCGATCAAGAGCGCGCGCGCCATCACCTGCGCGCGGGCAAGCGGTGCCGCCGGCAGAAAGGCCGGTTCGGGATACGCCTGATCCAGCCAGTCGAGGATCGCCAGCGACTGGCTGACCGGCGTGCCATCGACATCGAGCGTGGGCACGAAACCCTGCGGGTTGCGGGCGAGATTTTCGTCCGACCGCTGCGCGCCATCGAGCAGCGACACATCGACGCGGCGATAGGCGAGCCCCTTGAGATTGAGGCCGATCCGCACCCGGTAGCTGGCCGAGGACCGGTAATAATCGAACAATGTCAGCGTCATCAGTCTCCCCTTTGCCCAAGCACCCGCGCGGTGACCGCATCCAGCCTTGCCAGCAGCGCCGGATCGCGCGCCTCGGGCGCGGTGATCAGCGCGGCATCGAGGCAGGTGTCGATCGGGCTGGGCGCGCGCGTGGCCGGCAAGGCCGCGGCCAGTTCGGCGATCAGCCGCCGCGCGCGCGCCGCATTGGCGTGCATGACGGCCAGCACGACATCGACCTCGACATGCGCCTCGCCCGCGCGCCAGCAGTCATAATCGGTTGCCATGCCGATCAGCGCATAGGGCAGTTCCGCCTCGCGGGCGAGCCGCGCCTCGGGCAGCGCGGTCATGCCGATCACGTCCGCCCCCCAGCTGCGGTAAAGATGGCTTTCGGCGCGGGTCGAGAATTGCGGGCCTTCGATCGCCACATAGGTGCCGCGCGGCGCAACCTTCGCCCCGGCGGCCTGCCCGGCCGCGGCAGCAAGCGCGGACAGGCGCGGGCAGACCGGATCGGCCAGCGACACATGGGCGACCATCCCGGTGCCGAAAAAGCTCTGTGGCCGCCCGGCGGTGCGGTCGATAAACTGATCGACCGCGACGAAATCGCCGGGTGCAATCTCCTCGCGCAGCGACCCGACCGCCGACAAAGCGAGCACATCGGTGCAGCCCAGCCGCTTGAGCGCATCGATATTGGCGCGGGCGTTGATTTCCGCCGGGGCGATGCGGTGGCCGCGCCCGTGGCGGGGCAGGAACGCAAAACCGATGCCGCCGATCCGCCCGGTCAGGATCTCGTCCGACGGCGGCCCCCAGGGCGTGTCGACCCGCTGCCACCGGGCGTCGTCAAGCGCATCGATCGCATACAGGCCCGACCCGCCCAGCACCCCGATCATCCAGTCCGCCATCGCTGCCCCCCGTCTTGCCGGCCGCGCCTGTCTTGGCGACGGAATGCGCCGATGGGAAGCCGCAAAGGCGCAAGGCGCGGGGTTTGCGGCAGGGGGAAGACCGGCACCGGCCCGCCCCCAAGACTGCGCTATTTCATTTCCGCGATATAGGCGCGGATCAGCGCCACCCCCTCGTCATGGGCAAGCGTGCGGCCCAGTTCGGGCATGGCGATGCCCGGTTCGGTGCTGGCCATGCGGTGGAGCAGGATCGACTGGTCGGGCTGGCCGGGCAGGATGTCGAACGCCAGCCCGGCGCTGCCGCGTCCGGCGGCGACCGGGCGTTTCAGCCGCCCGCGCGCGACCGGATCGGGCTCGTCAAAGCCCAGATACAGCCCGCTGTTCGACGCCATGCCCGCGCGCGAATGGCAATGGGCGCAGTTGATGTCGAGATAGGCGCGCGCCCGGGCGGCAAGCGGCGCGCGCGCATCATCGGCGCGCGGCATCGGCGCGATCCCCGGCGGCGCGCGGTCGACCAGCCCGGCGGCGGCAAGGGCGGCGAGCTGATGGCCATCGTCGAGGTTGCGCGCCTTCGGCCCGATCGGCACCAGCGCGCCCGCCGACTGGTGGCATTCCTTGCACTGATTGGCGTTGGGCACACCATAGCTGACGGTGCGCGCGCGCCCGGCGGCGTCGGTCCAGCCGATATCGAGCCGCGTCCCGCCCCGGCGCAGCACCGCATCGTCGCCCGACCAGACATAAGGCAGCGCGACCCAGCCCGAAGCACGGCGCAGCAGCACCCGCGTTTCGACCGTGCGGCGCGCCCCGCCCGGCCGGCGCGCATCGACGGGATAGGAAAAGCTCTTGATGAGCGCGCTGCCGACCGGAAAGTCGATCGCCCCGTCCGCCGCATAATGTGCGCGGCTGCCCGCCGGGACATAGATGAACCGGTCCTTGTCGGCATAATCGGAAAATAGCGGGGTGTTGAGCCGGTAACCCAGCACGCGCCGGTTGGGGCGACCGTCGATAAAGAAGCGATAGTCCGACAGGCGCTGGGGCAGCGTGTCGCCCAGGATCAGCGCATCATCGACCCCGGGCGCAGGCGGCGCGGCGCTGGCAAGCAGCAGCCCCGCCGCCGCCAGCGCCATGGCGGCCAGGCGGCGGCCTTCAAAAATCCGCACAGGCCAGATCCGGGCAGGCCGCATCAGCGGATGCGCTCGGCCATCCCGGCGGGCAGCACGACCGGGGCCGGTTCGCCCGGCAGGGCGCCGTCCGGAAACTGTGCCGGGGCCGGGCGCGCGGCGCTCAGCGGCTGGCGCGGGTCGGTGAGCGCGAGCGTCAGCGCCATCACCTTGTCGCGCGCCACCACCCGCTCGCCGGTGCCGTCCCACACGATCGGGGGCAGCGCGCCGCCCATCGCCGCCGCCAGCTCGGCCCCGCCCGGAAAGGCCGGGGCATAGCCTGTCCGGCCATGCACATTGTCGCGCACCACCACTTCGCGGATCAGCGGACTATAGGCCTTGTCGTCAAACGCCTCGCGATAGCCGACAAGCAGGACGTTGGTCGTGCCATTGCCCGCCAGCGTGTTGCCGAACACATGCACCCGCGCATTGGCCATCACCATCACCCCGGTGCCGGTCGGCACGCTGGCGACGATGTTGCCGGCGGGTGCGAAATTGGGGGTGTCATTGTCGGTGATGCTGTTGGCAAACACCCGCACGCTGTGGCCGCCGGTCTGGGGCAGGTTGGGCAGGTCGAACACCAGGATGCCGCCGGTATTGTGCCGCGCCACATTGTTGTGGACATCGGCATTGTAGCTGTTCTCGATCTCGATCCCGGCGACATTATATTCGGCAACCGAGCCGCGCACGACGATGTTGCGCGACTGGCCGACATAGATGCCGGCATCGGACGCGCCGCGCACCACCACCCTGTCGATCAAGATGTCAGACGATGACACCGGATAGACGCCGTAGGCCCCGTTGGTCGCCTTCGGCCCACCGGTCCATTCCACGCGCAGATTGTGATAGACGATGCGGTCTGCGCCCTTGGACTTGATGCCGTCGCCGCGCGTATCCTCGACCGCGAAATCGCGCAGCACGACATCGTCCGACGTCACCAGCAGGCCTTCGCCCGCGCCCTGCTGCCCCTTGAAGCTCAGCACCGTGCGGTCCGGCCCGGCCCCGCGCAGCTCGACCCGGTCGACATCGAGCGACAGCCCGTCGGTCAGATCGAACCGGCCCGCGCCCAGTGCCACCGTGTCGCCGGGCCGGGCGTCGATCAGCGCCTCCTGCAGCCGCGCCTGGGCATCGGCCCCGGGCGGCACGGCGATCACCCGCGCCGCCGCCGGGGCAGCCGCGATGGCGAGCGACAGGATGGCGGCGGGCGCGGCCATCCGGCGGAAAAGGGCGATGCGTGCCGCCCCGGTTGCTGGCATCCTCATACCGCAAGGCTATCCATTCATTTATGAAAGGCAAGCCCGGCCGGGGGCGTTCTGTGCCACCCCTGCTTGACAGGCGCGCATGCGCTGCGGTCCAAACCGTGCGGACCCAGAACCGGAGAGTGCCGACCGATGCGCCTGTTGCTGCCGCTGCTGATGACCGTGCCGCTCGCGCTTGCCGGCGCGCCCCTGCTCGCCAGCCAGCCGATCACCGGCCGCTGGCTCACCGACAGCAAGGACGGGATCATCCAGATCGGCCGCTGCGGCGAGACGCTGTGCGGGCGGCTGCACCGTTCGCTGGTGCCGATCGAGCCGCCGGGGACCGACATCAGGAACCCCGATCCGGCGCTGCGCGAACGCCGCATCCTCGGCCTTGCGGTGCTCAGCGGCCTGCGGCTCGAAGACGGCAAATGGCAGGGCCAGGCCTATGACCCCAAGACCGGGCGCAGCTACCGCGCGACGGTGGAGCGGGTGTCCGATGGCGCGCTCAAGGTCACGGGCTGCCTGGCGATCTTCTGCCGCACCGTCACCTGGACGCGGGCGAACTGACCCGGCTGCGCGCCACGCCATAGCCCAGATAGATCGCCAGCCCGATCGCGTTCCACAGCAGGAAATAGCCCTGGGTCTTGGCCGGCAGGCTGAGGAACAGATAGGCGCAGCCGAGCACCGCCCCCGCGCCGACAAACAGGCCGAGCGGGGCGCGGAACGGGCGCGGCGCATCGGGCGCGCGGCGGCGCAGCACGATCAGGCAGGTGCCGACCGCGATGAAGGCGATCAGCGTGCCGGCATTGGCGAGCGCGGCAATCTCGTCGATCGGCAGGATGCCGGCAATGACCGCGACCAGCGCGGCGGTGAGCAGCGTGATCCGCACCGGCGTCTTGCGCACCGGCGACACCCGCGCCAGCGCCTGCGGCAGAAAGCCATCGCGCGCCATCACCAGGAAGATTCGGCTCTGCCCGTAGAGAAAGGCGAGCAGCACGGTCGGCAGCGCGATCACCGCCGCCCCGGCGACGACGGTCGCCACCGGCGCGCGGCCGATTTCGCGCAGGATCAGCGCCAGCGGCTCCGGGCTGTCGGCAAAGCGGCCAAAGGGCAGCGCCCCGATGGCGGCGGCAGCGACCACGACATAGATCAGCGTGCAGGCCGCCATCGACCCGACAATGCCGATCGCCAGATCGCGTTCGGGCCGCTTGGTTTCTTCCGCCGCGGTCGAGATCGCGTCGAACCCGTAAAAGGCGAAGAAGATGATCGCCGCGGCCGCCATCACGCCGCGTTCCACCCCGTCGGGGCTGACCGACTTGGCAAAGCCGAACGGCATGAACGGCGCCAGATTCGCGCCGTCGAAATGCGGCAGGGTGACGGCGACGAACAGGATCAGCGTCGCGATCTTGACGACGACGAGCACGGCATTGAGCCGCGCGCTCTCGCGCGTGCCGAGCATCAGCAGCCCGGCGACGACCGCGATGATGAACACCGCCGGCACATTGACCAGCCCGCCCAGTTCCGGCCCGCGCGTCAACGCCTCGGGAAAACCGAGGGGGAGCAGCAGCGGCGTGGCATAGCCCGACCAGCCGACCGCGACCGTCGAGACGACCAGCGAATATTCAAGGATCAGGCTCCACCCGACGACCCAGGCAAACACCTCCCCCAGCACCGCATAGCTATAGGTATAAGCGCTGCCCGAGGCGGGCATCATCGTCGCCATTTCGGCATAAGCGAGCGCCGCACAGGCACAGATCGCGCCGGCGATCGCAAAGCTGAGCAGCACCGCCGGCCCGGCCCGGTCGGCCCCGACGCCGATCAGCGTCAGGATGCCAGTGCCGACAATCGCGCCGACGCCCAGCGCCAGCAGATGCGGCCAGGACAGGGTCGCCGCCAGCCGGTGCTCCTGCGGCTGGTCCTCGCGCGCGATGATCGTCTTGCGGCGCAGAAGCTTGCTCAAAACCCCATTCCCTCTGGCTGAACCCGGTGCCGGCACGTCGCACCGGCGATGCCCGTTACGCACAACCGTGCGCGGCGACAAGCGGGGGTGTGGGAGTGTTTGTGCCGCGCCTCTCGGCGCGGGGGCGGGGTTGTTTGTTGCGCGCCTCTCGGCGCGGGGGCGGCACCGGCCCGCACCCCCACCCGGCCTCCCATCGGCAGGATACACTGTGGGAGGCCGGGTGGGGGTACGGGCCGGTGCCGTGACAAACAAACAGCCCGGTGCCGTTCTTCCTGAAGAACAAACTCCCGTGCGGCGTGAGCCGCACCGCAAACACCCCCCCTCAGCTATACCCCGGATCCTCCATCATGCCCGGCCAGCGCGGCAGGGCGTCCGACACACGGTCGGGGAAGCGCGCCGGCCGCTTGGCGAGGAAGCTTTCCACCCCCTCGCGCGCATCGGCGCTGCCGCCGCGCACCCAGACGGCGCGGCTGTCGAGCCGGTGGGCGGCCATCGGATGATCGGCCCCGAGCATCCGCCACAGCATCTGCCGGGTGAGCGCGACCGAGACCGGGGCGCTGTCCGCCGTCAGCTCGCGCGCAAAGGCCCGCGCGGCGGCAAGCAGGTCGTCCGGCGCATGGACGCTGCGCACCAGCCCGGCGGCGCGGGCTTCCTCCGCGCCGAAGATGCGGCCCGAATAGCACCAGTCGAGCGCCTGGCCGATGCCGACCAGCCGGGGCAGGAACCAGCTCGACGCCGCCTCGGGCACGATGCCGCGCCGGGCAAAGACGAAGCCGAAGCGGGCATCGGCGCTGGCGAAGCGGAAATCCATCGGCAGCGTCATCGTCACGCCGACGCCGACCGCCGGGCCGTTGATCGCGGCAATCACCGGCTTGAGCGACCCAAACAGCCGCAGCGCCAGCCGCCCGCCATTGTCCCGCACCGCCTCATGCCCCCAATCAACGGCGCCGTCCGGCCCGATCGGCGACCCATAGGCCAGCTTGTCGGGCCGCTCGGCATAGTCGAAGGTCGCGCCGCCATCGCCCAGATCGGCCCCGGCGCAAAAGCCGCGCCCGGCCCCGGTCACGATCACCGCGCGCACCGCATCATCGCCATCGGTCCGGTCAAAGGCGGCGATCAGCTCCGCCATCATCTGCGGGGTGAAGGCGTTGAGCCGGTCGGGCCGGTTGAGCGTGATCGTCGCAATCCCGTCTTCGACCGCCAGAGTGATCGTCTCGAACATCGCCGTGCCTCTCCCTTTTTTGTCTTGTCGTCATGGTCTTGTGCCGGGGTGCATTGTTCCGGCTTTTGCCGCCGCTGTCAGCCGGATTCCCGCGCGCGGCGATTTGGTCTAGCAGGCGGCATGGCAGCACAGGCGACCGACGGCGCACCGTCCCTCCCCCCCGGCGACCGCAGCGCGCGACTGCGCGCGATCCTTGGCGGGTCGGCGGGCAATCTGGTCGAATGGTATGACTGGTATGTCTATGCCGCCTTCACTTTGTATTTCGCCCCGGCCTTTTTCCCGGCCGGCGATCCGACCGCGCAGCTGTTGCAGGCGGCGGCGGTGTTTGCGGTCGGGTTTCTGATGCGCCCGATCGGCGGCTGGCTGATGGGCGTCTATGCCGACCGCCATGGCCGCAAGGCCGGGCTGACCCTGTCGGTCAGCCTGATGTGCGGCGGATCATTCGCCATCGCGCTGACGCCGGGGCATGACCGGATCGGCTGGGCGGCCCCCGTGATCCTGCTGATCGCGCGGCTGGCACAGGGGCTGAGCCTGGGCGGCGAATATGGCGCCAGCGCGACCTATTTGTCGGAAATGGCGGGGCGCAGCCGGCGCGGTTTTTATTCGAGTTTTCAATATGTGACGCTGATCGCCGGGCAACTGGCGGCGCTCGGCGTGCTGCTGGTGCTGCAAGCGGTGATGTCGGCCGACAGCCTTGAGGCCTGGGGCTGGCGCATCCCGTTCGCACTTGGCGGCGCGCTGGCGGTGGTCGTGTTCTGGCTGCGGCGGCGGCTGGCCGAGACCGAGAGCTTCCGCAACGCCCGCGCCGATGCAGCCGGACGCAGCGGCGCGCTCGCCCTGCTGCGCCACCATCCGCGTGCGGCGATGACGGTGATGGCGCTGACCGCGGGCGGCACGCTCGCCTTCTACGCCTATTCGATCTATATGCAGAAGTTCCTCGCCAACACAGCCGGGTTCAGCCGTGAAACCGCCAGCGCGATCATGACCGGCGCGCTGCTGCTGTTCATGCTCGCCCAGCCGGTGGCGGGCGCGCTGTCCGACCGGATCGGGCGCAAGCCGCTGATGATCGGCTTCGGCGTCGCCGGGCTGCTGTTCACCTGGCCGATCTTCACCGCGCTGGAGACGGTGCGCGATCCGCTGACGGCGTTTGCGCTGGTCGGCGCGGCGCTGCTGATCGTCACCGGCTATACGGCGATCAACGCGGTGGTGAAGGCCGAGATGTTTCCCGCCCATATCCGCGCGCTGGGCGTGGCGCTGCCCTATGCCATCGCCAACACGCTGTTCGGCGGCACCGCCGAATATGTCGCCCTGTGGCTGAAACAGCAGGGGATGGAGCGCGGCTTTTATGCCTATGTGACGGCGATGATCGGCCTGTCGCTGATCGTCTATCTGCGGATGCGCGACACCCGCGACCACAGCCTGATCCTTGAGGACTAGAGCATTTTCAAGCCGGGCCGATCGGCCCGGCGACTCGGAAAATGCGACAGATCAAAGGGCTAGAGCGCTCGAGAGCCGGACCGACCTGACCGGCGCTATTCGCTGCGTAGCGCGTCGATCGGCGACAGGCGCGACGCGCGGATTGCCGGATAGCCGCCGAACACCAGCCCGATGCCCCCGGCGAACAGGATCGCGAGCAGCGCCGTCCCCAGCCCGATCGGGGCCGGAAAATCGGCCAGCCGCTCGAACAGCGCCGCACAGCCATAGGCGAGCGCCAGCCCGGCGGTGCCGCCGATCACGCACAGCACCGCCGCCTCGACCAGAAACTGGTTGCGGATGTCGCTGCGCCGCGCGCCGAGCGCCATGCGCAGGCCGATCTCGCGCGTCCGCTCGGTCACCGAGACGAGCATGATGTTCATGATGCCGATCCCGCCGACCAGCAGCGAGATCGACGCAATGGCGACGAGCACCGCCTGGAACACGGCGGTGACGGTGGCCGAGGCCTCCATAAACTCGGCGGTGGTGTTGATCGTGAACGGGTTCATCTCGCCGCGCCCGATATTGTTGCGCTGGCGCAGCAGCCGGGTCAGCCGGCGCTTGGCATCGGCCAGGTCGACCCCGTCGTCAAAGCCGACGAACAGCACCGCCAGATCATCGGCGCCGGGCAGGCTGGAGGCGAAACGCTGGCGCGCGGTGGTCAGCGGCACCAGCACCAGATCGTCATTGTCCTGACCGAAACTCGATCCCTTGCTTTCGAGCACACCGATCACGGTGAACGGCACGCGGCTGATCCTGACGGTCTGGCCGACCGGATCGAGATCGCCGAACAGCCGCCCGGCGACCGTCGGCCCGATCACGGTGACGCGCGCGGCGGTGCGGACATCGGCATCCTGCACGAACCGGCCCTGGGCGACGTCCAGCCCGGTGATGCGGCCATAATCGGGCGTCATGCCGATGGCAGTGGTGCTGGTGTTGCGCCCGCCCGAGACGAGCTGGACGGTCGAGCGCAGCTGCGGCGCGATGGCGGTGACGCCGGCCACGCTGCGCAGCACCGCGCGGGCATCGCGTTCGGTCAGCCGCCCGCGATCCGACACCCGCCGCCCGCCCCGGTTTTCAGGCTGGGGCAGGACGATTGCCATGTTGGAGCCAAGGGTCGAGATCGAATCCATCACCGACAGGCGCGCGCCCTCGCCCACCGCGACCGCGAGCACGACCGACAGCACCCCGATCATCACGCCGAGCGAGGTGAGCAGCGAGCGCAGCATGTTGGTGCGCAGCGCGGTGAGCGCGATGGCGATGTTGACGCCCCAGCCGCCGGCGATGCGCGCGATCCGCGCCGCCGCCCCGCCCGGTGCCGGCGCGCTGCCGATGATCATCGCCTCTGCCGGTGCCGCAGCCGTCATTGCCCCGCCATCCTTCATCCCGGCCCCGCTCATCCTGCCCGCCGCCGGTCGGCGACCGGCCGGTCCTCGATCACCTGCCCGTCGCGGAACACCAGCCGGCGCGCGGCATAGGCGGCGATATCGGGTTCATGGGTGACGAGGATCACCGTCTTGCCGGCATCGTTCAGCCGCTGGAAAATCCCCATAATGTCCTCGGAGGTCGCGCTGTCGAGCGCGCCGGTCGGTTCGTCGGCAAGGATCATCAGCGGATCGGTGACGAGTGCGCGGGCGATGGCGACGCGCTGCTGCTGCCCGCCCGACAGCTTGGCGGGCGTGTGCAGCAGCCGTTCGCCCAGCCCCATCGCCTCCAGCGCGACGCGCGCCCGCGCCCGGCGTTCGGCCTGGCCCAGCCCGGCATAGATCAGCGGCGTGCCGACATTGTCGAGCGCGGTGGTGCGCGCCAGCAGGTTGAACTGCTGGAACACGAAACCGATCTTGCGGTTGCGGAGCGCCGCCAGCGCATCATTGTCGAGCTGGCCCAGATCGACGCCGTCGATCAGCATCTGGCCCGATGTCGGCACGTCGAGCGCGCCGACCATGTTCATGAAGGTCGATTTGCCCGATCCGCTCGCCCCCATGATGGCGACGAACTCGCCGCGCGCGATGCTGACCGACACGCCGGCGACCGCGCGCAGCGTTTCGCCGCCCAGCCGATATTCCTTGACCAGCGCCCGCGCCTCGACGAGCGGCGGCGCGCCCGGATCAGCCGTCATCGCCCGGCTCGCCGCTGTCGTCGTCCCCCGCCTCTGCATCCGTGCGCGGACGCGCGGTCGTGCGGCTGCGGACGAGCACGCGCTCGCCGGCGCTGAGCCCGGTGCGGATCTCGACATGATCCTCGCCCTGCAGGCCCAGCGTCACCCGGCGCGGCGACGGGCGATAGGGATCGGTGCCCGCCACCCAGACGATGGTGCCCCTGGGCGGCTGCGCCGTGCCCCGGTCCTCGGCGCGCGGGCGGAACCTGAGCGCCGCAGCCGGCGCGCGCAGCACCTGCCGCCGCAGCCCGGTGACGATCTCGACATTGGCGGTCATCCCCGGCAGCAGCTTGCCGGCGCGGTTGTCGACATCGATCACCACGGCATAGCTGATGACGTTCTGCGCCTCGCTCGGCGCCTTGCGGATCTGCCGCACCGTCGCGGCAAAGCGTTCGCCCGGATAGCTGTCGACGGTGAAGGTGACGCTCTGCCCCTCGCGCACCTGGCCGATATCGGCCTCGTCGACCGCGGCCTCGACCTGCATCCGGTTGGTGTCGGCGGCGATTTCGAACAGATTGGGGGTCTGGAAGCTGGCGGCGACGGTCGCGCCCGGATCGACCAGCCGGTTGATGACGACGCCCGCCGCCGGGGCGACGATGCGCGTGCGGGCAAGATCGAGCCGCGCGGCGCTGAGTTCGGCACGTGCCTGCGCGATCTGGGCCTGCGCGCTGGCAATCTGGGCGCGGCCGGTCTGCAGGCCGGCGCGGGCGGCGGCGCGGGCATTTTCCGCCCCGTCCAGATCGGTGCGGGACAGGAAACCGCGCCCGGCCAGCGCCTCCCGCCGCGCGAAATCCCGGTCCTGCACGGCGATATCGGTCTGGGCGCGGACAAAGCCCGCCCGCGCCTGGGCGAGCGCGGCCTCGGCCGAGGCGACGGCGGCTTCGGCCTGGGCGACACGGGCGCGCGGGCGCGTCGGGTCGATCTCGGCGAGCAGCTGGCCGGCGGCGACCGGCGTGTTGAAATCGACATGGACGGCGAGGATCTGGCCGGAAATCTCCGCCCCGACCTTGAAGGTGTTGAGCGCACGGATGCGGCCGCTGGCCGTCACGCGGCGGACGACATCGCCGCGCACCACCGGTTCGGCGACATAGGCATAGGCCCGGCTGCGCGGCCGCAGCACCGTCCAGCCGATCAGGACGATCCCGATCAGCACCAGCGCGCTTATGACCGGATGCGCCCGGACCCAGCCGCGCAAACGTGACAGCATCGACATCCCCCCTTTGCTCGCCCCTTGCTAGCCGGTCGCCACCGGCCGCGCCAGCCATGCCCCGGCCGCCCTGCCCGCTCGGAGGCGGGCAAAAACATCCGGAACGGCAGCGAGACAAAAAAAGAGGCGGCACCGGATCGCTCCGGTGCCGCCGCTGTTTCATCTGGTCGGTCTGGCTGGCCGGCCGCGTCAGGCCTTGACGTCGGCCTTGGCCTGCCCGCCCTTCTTTTTCGGCCGCTTGGGCGCGGCGGGGGTGATCTGGAAGGCGAGCGCATCGTCCTTCAGATGCACCTTCACCTCGCCGCCATGGACGAGCTTGCCGAACAGCAGCTCCTCGGCCAGCGGCTGCTTGACCTTTTCCTGGATCAGCCGGCCCATCGGCCGCGCGCCATAAAGCTTGTCATAGCCCCGCGCGGTCAGCCACGCCTTGGCCTCGGCGTCGAGGTCGATATGCACTTCGCGGTCGGCCAGTTGCAGTTCGAGCTGCAGGATGAACTTGTCGACAACGCGCGCGACCACTTCGGGCGGCAGATAGCCGAACGGCACGATGGCATCGAGCCGGTTGCGGAACTCGGGCGTGAACATCCGCTTGACCGCTTCCTCATCCTCGCCCTCGCGCGTGACCGCGCCGAAGCCGACCGCCTCGCGCGCCATGTCGGCGGCGCCGGCATTGGTCGTCATGATCAGGATGACGTTGCGGAAATCGACGGTCTTGCCGTGGTGATCGGTCAGCTTGCCATTGTCCATGACCTGCAACAGGATGTTGTAGAGGTCCGGATGCGCCTTCTCGATCTCGTCGAGCAGCAGCACGCAGTGCGGCTGCTGGTCGACCGCATCGGTGAGCAGCCCGCCCTGATCATAGCCGACATAGCCCGGCGGCGCGCCGATCAGCCGGCTGACCGAATGGCGCTCCATATATTCGGACATGTCGAACCGCTGCAGCGGGATGCCGAGGATCGTCGCCAGCTGACGCGCGACCTCGGTCTTGCCGACGCCGGTCGGGCCGGTGAACAGATAGTTGCCGATGGGCTTGTCGGGATCGCGCAGCCCCGCACGGCTGAGCTTGATCGCCGAGGCAAGCTTCTCGATCGCCAGATCCTGGCCGAACACCACCCGCTTGAGATCGGTTTCGAGGCTTTCGAGCGTCTTCTTGTCGTCCGACGACACCGATTTCGGCGGGATGCGCGCCATCGTCGCGATCACCGCCTCGATCTCGCGCGGGGTAATCACCTTCTTGCGCTTGCCGGGCGCGACCAGCATCTGCATCGCGCCCACTTCGTCGATCACGTCGATCGCCTTGTCGGGCAGCTTGCGGTCGTTGATGTAGCGCGCCGACAGCTCGACCGCCGACTTGATCGCATCGGGCGTGTATTTGACCGAATGATGCGTCTCGAACGCGGTCCGCAGCCCCGACAGGATCTTGATCGTGTCCTCGATGGTCGGCTCGTTGACGTCGATCTTCTGGAACCGGCGCAGCAGCGCGCGGTCCTTTTCGAAATGGTTGCGGAACTCCTTGTAGGTGGTCGAGCCGATGCAGCGGATCTGCCCGCCCGACAGCGCCGGCTTGAGCAGGTTGGACGCATCCATCGCCCCGCCCGAGGTCGCGCCCGCGCCGATCACCGTGTGGATCTCGTCGATGAACAGGATCGCGTGCGGCATCTTTTCCAGTTCCGAGACCACGGCCTTCAGCCGCTCCTCGAAATCGCCGCGATAGCGGGTGCCGGCGAGCAGCGCCCCCATGTCGAGCGCATAGATGACCGCATTGGCGAGCACATCGGGCACATCGCCTTCGATAATCTTGCGCGCCAGCCCCTCGGCGATCGCCGTCTTGCCGACGCCGGGATCGCCGACATAGAGCGGGTTGTTCTTCGACCGGCGGCACAGGATCTGGATCGTGCGGTCGACCTCCGGCCCGCGGCCGATCAGCGGGTCGACCTTACCGTCGCGCGCCTTCTCATTGAGGTTGACGCAGAACTGCTTGAGCGCGCTCTCGTTCTTCTGCTTGCCTTCGGTCTTGGCGGGCTTTTCCTCTTCCGCGCCCTTGACCTCGCGCGGCTCGGACGGCTGGCCGCCCTTGCCGACGCCGTGGCTGATGAAGCTGACCGCATCCAGCCGGCTCATGTCCTGCTGCTGCAGGAAATAGACGGCATAGGATTCGCGCTCGGAAAACAGCGCGACGAGCACGTTCGCGCCGGTCACTTCCTCGCGGCCCGACGACTGGACGTGCAGGATCGCACGCTGGACGACGCGCTGGAAGCCGCTGGTCGGCGACGGATCGGTCTCGCCCTCGACGCGCAGCGCCTCAAGCTCGGTGTCAAGATAGCGGGTGACCGCGTCTTTCAGCTCGCCCAGATCGACGCCGCAGGCGACCATGACTTTCGAGGCATCGACATCGTCGGTGAGCGCGAGCAGCAGATGCTCAAGCGTCGCATATTCGTGCCGGCGTCCCGATGCATGGGTCAGCGCCTTGTGGAGGGTGGTTTCGAGCGCGGGTGCAAAAGACGGCATTCAACTCACTCCTGCGGCGGGCGGAAGCCCGTTGCCGCTCTGTCGACGATGTTGGCGCTCGGGAGGCGCGGTGCAAGTCCGTAAAAGGCCCGACAGGCGAATGCGCGGCGCGATCCGCCCTTATTTCCTAAATAGCGCATCGGCGCTTGCACGGTGATTAATCCGGCCGGTTATTTGTGCCCGGACACGGGCGACCTCGCCCTCGAGCGCGGCGATGCGCGCCTGAAGCTCGTCGACGGACAGCGGCCCCAGATCTTCGGCCAGGACCGCCGCCAGCGGCCCGCCGCGCGGCAGGGGGGAGGCGGGTTCGTCATCCATGGCGCAAGCGTCGCGCGCGGCGGGGCCGGAGTCAACATGGCCGGGCCGCATCCGTCCCGCTGCGGGAGCAACGGGTTGCACGCAAGCGGCTGACTTGTCCTCCTGTCCCCGCTAGGGAGGGCGCGATGACTGTTCCCAATATCATGACCCAGGCCCTGCCGACGACCATGCTCGCCATCGATCCCGCCACCCCCGGCGGGCCGGAGGTGCTGACCCCCGTGGAGCGGCCGGTGCCGGTGCCCGGCCCCGGCGAGGTGCTGATCCGGGTGGCGGCGGCCGGGGTGAACCGGCCCGACATCGTCCAGCGGCTGGGGGCCTATCCGCCGCCGCCGGGCGCGCCGACCATCCTTGGCCTCGAGGTCGCGGGCGAAGTCGTCGCCGCGCACGGACTGGCCGAGGAATCGCTGATCGGCCAGCCGGTCTGCGCGCTGATCGCGGGCGGCGGCTATGCCCAATATGCGGTCGCGCCGGCCGGCCAGTGCCTGATCGTCCCCGAGGGGCTGTCGATGGTCGAGGCCGCGGCGATCCCCGAGACGCTGTTCACCGTCTGGGTCAATCTGTTCGAGCGCGCTTATGCCCGCGACGGCGACACCGTGCTCGTCCATGGCGGCACCAGCGGCATCGGCACGATGGCGATCGCGCTTTCCGGGCTGTTCGGGCTGAAGATCATCGTCACCTGCGGGTCGGACGAGAAATGCGCCCGCGCCCGCGCGCTCGGCGCCGATGTGGCGATCAACTATCGCACCACCGATTTCGTGGCGGCGGTGCACGAAGCGACCGGCGGCCAGGGCGTGCAGGCGGTGATCGACATGGTCGGCGGCGATTATCTGCCGCGCAACCTCAAATGCCTGGCCGAAGAGGGCCGGCACGTGTCGATCGCCATCCAGCGCGGCGCGACCGCCGAAATCCCGATCTTCGACGTGATGCGCCGCCGGCTGACGATCACCGGTTCGACGCTGCGCGCGCGCAGCACCGAGTTCAAGACGCTGGTCGCCGACGAGCTGGACCGGATGGTGTGGCCGCATGTCCGCGACGGGCGGCTGCGCCCGGTGATCGATGCGACCTTCCCGCTCGCCGCCGCCGCCGACGCGCACCGGCGGATGGAATCGGGCGACCATGTCGGCAAGATCGTGCTGACGCTCGACTGACCGGGCGGCGGGGGCCGGCCATGCCCTCCCCCCTGTCATGCCCCTGTCACCGCTTGATCGGCGGACTGTCATATTGATCGGCCATAGGCGCCCTGCCGATGCGGGGGTCGCCGATGATGAACGCCGTGATGCGCGTGCCGCTGGACAGTGCCGGGACGGCCGATTTCGATCTGGCCGGCGCGGATCTGGCCGATTTCCATCTCGCCCCGCCCGCCCATCCCGAACCGGAAGGGCATGACCGGCGGCGGTTCCGCACGATCTGGATTTCCGACATCCATCTCGGCACGCGCGGCTGCAATGCGCGGCTGCTGATCGATTTCCTCGACCATGTCGATTCGGACATGCTCTATCTGGTCGGCGACATCATCGATGGCTGGCGGATGAAAAAGCGCTTCTACTGGCCGGCCAGCCACAATGACGTGGTGTGGCGGATCCTGAAGCGCGCCAAGCGCGGCACGCGCATCACCTATATCCCCGGCAATCATGACGAGATGTTCCGCCAGTTCACCGGGCTGAGCTTTGGCGGCGTCGCGATCCGGCGCAAGGCGATCCACGAGACCGCCGACGGGCGCAAGCTGCTGGTGCTGCACGGCGACGAGTTCGACGCAGTGATGCTCGCCCATCGCTGGCTCGCCTATGTCGGCGACGCCGCCTATGTGACGCTGATGCGGGTCAACGTGATCGTGAACGCCATCCGCAGCCGGCTGGGCCTGCCTTATTGGTCGCTGTCCAAGGTCGCCAAGCACAAGGTCAAGAACGCGGTCGAGTTCATCGGCCGGTTCGAGGAAGTGGTGGCGCACGAGGCCGAGGCGCGCGGCGTCGACGGGGTGGTGTGCGGCCATATCCACACCGCCGAAATCCGCCGCATCGGCGGCGTCGATTATTACAATGACGGCGACTGGGTGGAGGGCTGCACCGCGCTCGTCGAGCATTTCGACGGGCGGATGGAGGTGCTGCACTGGGCCGACGAGGTCGAGAAGCGCAAGGCCGCCGACGCGCAGCGGGCGGTGCCGGCAGCAGCGCTGGTCGCGGCCTGAGGCGCACCGGGATGCGCATCGCCCTCGTCACCGACGCCTGGGCACCGCAGGTCAATGGCGTGGTGCGCACGCTGGAAGCGGTGCGCGCGACGCTGGAGCGCCAGGGCCATGCGGTCGAGGTGATCTCGCCCGATCTCTATGCGTCGCTGCCCTGCCCGACCTATCCCGAAATCCGGCTGGCAATGGCGACATCACGCTCGGTCGGCCAGCGCATCGCCGCATCTGGCGCGGATGCCGTGCATCTGGCGACCGAGGGACCGCTCTGCCTTGCCGCGCGGCGCTGGTGCCTCAGGCACGGCCTGCCTTTCACCACCGCCTATCACACCCAGTTTCCCGATTATGTCGAAAAGCGCACCGGCATGCCCGCGGCCTGGATCTGGCGCTATATCCGCTGGTTCCACGCCCCGGCGCGCGCGGTGCTGGTGTCGACGCCGTCCATTCGCCGCACGCTGACCGCGCATGGCGTCGCCCATCTGCGCCATTGGGGCCGGGGCGTCGATCTGGCCCAGTTCACGCCCGATGCGCCGCCGCCCGCCGCCTTTGCCGGGCTGGCGCGGCCGATCCAGCTTTATGTCGGCCGGGTGGCGGTCGAAAAGAACATCGCGGCGTTTCTGGCCACGCGCCAGCCCGGCACCCGCGTCGTGGTCGGCGACGGCCCGGCGCGCGCGGAGCTGGAGCGGCTTTATCCCGATGCGCTGTTTCTGGGGGCGCTTGGCGGCCGCGCGCTCGCCGGGGCCTATGCCGGGGCCGATGTGCTGGTGTTTCCCAGCCGCACCGACACATTCGGGCTGGTGATGATCGAGGCGCTGGCGTGCGGCACGCCGGTCGCCGCCTATCCGGTGAGCGGCCCGGTCGATGTGCTGACCCCCGCCACAGGTGCGATGCGCGAGGATCTGGGCGCGGCGATTGCCGAGGCGCTGACCCGCGACCGCGCGGCCTGTGCCGCCTATGGCCGCAGCTTTTCCTGGGAGGCGAGCGCGGCGCAGTTCCTGTCGGCGCTCGCGCCCATTGCCGCCACCGAAGCGGCCTGACCCCGCTCAGGCGGCGGGCATGGCCGCCAGAATCGCCCGCGCCGCCGCACAGTCGCGGTCCATCTGGGCGACAAGCGCGTCGAGCGTGTCGAACCGCGCCTCGGGCCGCAGATAGGCGATCAGCTCGACCTCGATCGTCTGGCCGTAAAGATCGCCGGAAAAATCGAAGAAATAAGGCTCGAGCAGTTCGACCGGCGGATCGAAGCTCGGCCGGATGCCGAGATTGGCGGCCCCGCCCGCAATCTGCCCGCCCGGCAGCCGGCCGCGCACTGCATAAATGCCATAGGCCGGCCGCAAATAGCTGCCGAGATCGAGATTGGCGGTCGGATAGCCGATGGTGCGGCCAAGCTTGGCCCCGTGGCGGACCTCGCCGGCAATCGCGAACGGGCGGGTCAGCAGCCGCGCCGCCGCCGCACAGTCGCCGGCCTGAAGCGCGGCGCGGATGCGGCTGGACGATACCGGCTCGTCGCCCAGCATCACCGGGGCGACCGCTTCGGCGGCGATGCCATGCGCCGGGCCGAGCGTGCGCAGTAGGTCGACATTGCCGCCGCGCCCGCGCCCGAAGGTGAAATCCTCCCCGGTCACGACCCCGGCCGCGCCGAGCAGACCGGCCAGCCGCTCGGCGATGAACGCTTCGGCCGACAGAGCGGCGAGCGCGGCGTCGAACCGGAACACGACCATCGCATCCGCGCCGGCAGCGGCGAACAGCCGCGCGCGCTGGTCAAGCGTCGTCAGGCGGAAGGGCGGGGCATCGGGGCTGAAAAACCGCACCGGATGCGGATCGAAGGTCGCGACCAGTGCCGGCCGCCCCTCGGCGCGCGCGCGGGCGACCGCCCGGCCCACCACTGCCTGGTGCCCGAGGTGAAACCCGTCAAAGTTGCCGAGCGCGACAATCCCGCCGCGCAGCTGCGCCGGAACCGCCGAGCCGCCGTCCAGCCGCTCCATGGCCGGGGGCTATAGTCCGATGCGTGCCCGCTTCCAAGCATGCGGTCGCGCGACCGGCTGCGACGAACTGCACGCCCCGTGCGGCGAGTGGGGCGGCCGTCCCGGCTCGTCCCGCCGCTGCCGCATTTCGTCGCTGGGCTAAAGATTTGGGTAATCTTTGCCCCTAGCCAGAAGCTCGTGACGCAGACGAATCCCCTCGCCCGCCGCCTTGTCGCCGCCCTGATCGCGCTGTTTGCAGCGATGGCTGCCGCAGCGCCCGCCCAGGCCCAGTTCTGGCAGTGCGCGCCCTTTGCGCGGATGGCGTCGGGGATCGATCTTTACGGCAATGCCGGCAGCTGGTGGGCGCAGGCCGAAGGCCGGTTCGCGCGCGGCAGCCGGCCCGAGGCCGGCAGCGTGCTGGTGATGAAGCCGCATGGCCGGATGCGCGTCGGCCATGTCGCCGTCGTCAGCCGCATCGTCTCGGCGCGCGAAATCACCGTCACCCACGCCAATTGGTCACGGCCCGGCCAGGTCGAGCAGGATGTGCGCGTGATCGACGTGTCGCCCGCCGGCGACTGGAGCCAGGTCAAGGTCTGGTATGCGTCGATCGGCGATGTCGGGTCGACCGTCTATCCGGCGCACGGCTTTGTCCACGCCCCGCGCACTGCCGGAGCGGTGCAGGTGGCACAGGCCGACACCGGCGGTGCCGGCCTGCGCGCCGCGCTGCGCTGATCCCGCGCCCGCAGCCGGTTTCAGCCGCAGACCCGCACCCGCCGCCAGCGGCCACGCCAGTCATCCCATACCCGTTCGCGCCAGCAGCGCACGCCCGGTCCCCAGCGGCCGCCATCGCGCCAGCCGCCGTGCCAGCTACCGCCACCCCAGCCCGGCCCGTCGAAGCGTGGATCCCAGCGCCCGCGCCAGCCCGGACCCCAGCCCCAGCGGTCACGCCGGTCCCAACGGTCCCATCGGCCGCGCCGATCCCAGCGGTCCCAACGGTCCCAGCGGTCGCCGCGCGACGAGGCCAATGCCGCCCCCGCCGCCAGCCCGACAATGCCCGCGCCGATCGCCAGCGCCGCGCGGTCATCCCCGCGGTCGCGCCGCCAGCGGTCGCGCCACTGCGCCTCGGCCGGTGCCGCGGCCCCGATCAGGGCCGCCGGCAGCAGCAACCCGGCAATCCAGCGATGTCTGAACTGTGTCACCCTTCGCCTCCAGCTTGCGTTGATGGCGGCGATGCTGCCGGGTGCTCGCTGAACCGCAGCGGAACGCCGCGTTCAGATTCGCGGCCGCACCGCTCCCGCACAGCCCGGAGCGCGGCGTTAGCCTTGTTTTAGCCTTGCCCCGCCTAGAGCGGCGGCATGGCAAGCCTTGATCCCGAAGCCACGCTTGAACGGCTGATCGCGACCCGCCAGCAGGTCGCCCAGATGTGCGGCGACCCCGCGCCGCAGCCGGTCCCCGGCCAGATCGGCGAACGCTATCAGCGCGCGCCCAGCCTGGCGCAGCGGCGGTTCGACCGGCTGGCCGGCGAAACCGCGCGGATCGCCGCCGCCGGCCTGTCGGCGCTGATGACCCGCGACCAGACGGCGCGGCCGCCTGCGGCCCGGCTGCTCGCCCAGACGCTCGACCGCGAAATCGGCCAGTTGCTACGGCTAGTGCGCTGACCGGTCGCGCAGCGCGCGGAACCGCGCCAGCCCGGCGGCAAGATCGGCGATCAGATCGTCCGGATCCTCCAGCCCGACATGCAGGCGGACCAGCGGCCCGGCGGCGGCAAAGCGCGTCGCCGTGCGCAGGCTTTGCGGATCGGCGGGAATGGCCAGGCTTTCAAACCCGCCCCAGCTATAGCCGATGCCGAACAGCTTCAGCCCGTCGATCAGCGCGACGCGCGCGGCATCGTCGCCGCCCGCCAGCACGAACGAGAACAGGCCGCTCGCCCCCCGGAAATCGCGCATGAACAGCTCATGCCCCGGACAGCCGGGCAAAGCCGGGTGGAGCACGGCGGCAACCTCGGGCTGATCGGCGAGCCAGCGGGCGATGCGCAGGCCATTGTCGCGGTGCGCCGCCAGCCGCACGCCCAGGGTGCGCAGCCCCCGCAGCCCCAGCCAGGCATCGTCCGGCCCGACATGCTGGCCCAGCTGATAGCTGGCCTGGCGCAGCGCCTGCCAGCGCCCGGGCGCGGCCGTCACCGAGCCGAGCAGCGCGTCCGAATGGCCGACGACATATTTGGTGCAGGACAGGATCGACAGATCGACGCCCAGCGCGATCGCGGGCAGGAACAGCGGCGTCGCCCAGCTATTGTCAATGAGCGTGGTGATGCCGTGCGCGCGCGCGACCGCGACGATGGCGGGCACATCCTGCACCTCGAAGGTCAGGCTGCCCGGGCTTTCGAGGAAGATCGCGCGGGTGCGCGGGCCGATCAGTTCGGCAATGCCGCCGCCGATCAGCGGGTCATAATAGCGGGTGGCAATGCCCATCCGCGTCAGCAGCCCGTCGCACAGGCTGCGCGTCGGCTCATAGGCGCTGTCGACCATCAGCAGTTCATCGCCGGTCGACAGCACGCTCATCAGCGCCGCGGCAATCGCCGCGACGCCCGATGGATAGAGCAATGTCCCCGCCGCCCCCGGCTCGAGCGCGGTCAGCGCGTCGGCGAGCGCCCATTGCGTCGGCGTGCCGCGCCGGCCGTAATAGAGCTTGTGATGGGTGTCGTGCTGGCGCGCGCGCATTTCGGCGACACTGCCATAAAGCACGGTCGAGCCGCGCCAGACCGGCGGGTTGACGAGCGCATCGGTCCATTCCGGCCGCCGCCCGGCCAGCACCAGGCGGGTGGCGGGATCCAGCCCGTCGCCCGCCCCGTGGTCGCCGCTCACGCCGGCGCGCCGACTTCCTTGGGGGTCGAGGGATCGGCACCCCATTCGCTCCACGACCCGTCATAGAGCGCGATGTCGGTCTTGCCGAGCAGATGCAGGCCGAAGAACAGCACCGCCGCCGTCATCCCCGAACCGCAGCTGGTGACGACCGGGCGGTCGAGATCGACCCCGGCCCCGGCAAAGGCGGCGCGAAGCTCATCGCCGGTTTTCCACGTGCCGTCGGCGTTGAACAATTGCTCATAAGGCAGGTTGCGCGCGCCCGGGATATGGCCCGGCGCGACGCCCGGCCGCTCGAGCGCCTGACCGGCAAAGCGGGTCGCGCCGCGCGCATCGACCACCTGTTCGGCGCGGCTGCCGATATTGGCCTTCATCTGGTCGAGCGTGCGCACCCCGGTGGCGTCGTTCCACGCGGTGAAATGGCGGTGGCGCAGCGTCGGCTTGCCCGATTCGACCGGGCGGACCTCGGCCTTCCACTTGGCAAAGCCGCCATCGAGGATCGCCACGTCATGCGCGCCAAAGGTGCGCAGCATCCACCAGGCGCGCGCCGCGCTCTTATAGGGCGACTGGTCATAGACGACGATGCGGCTGCCATCGCCCAGCCCCAGCGACTGCATGCGGCTGGCAAACTTTTCCGCCGGGGGCAGCATGTTGGGCAGGCTGGTCGAGCTGTCGGCGATTTCGCGCAGGTCCATGAACACGGCACCCGGGATATGCGCCTGCTCATAGGCGGCGGCGGCATCGCCTTCGCCGTCCATCAGCCAGGTCGCATCGACGACGCGCAGATCGAACGCCCCAAGCTCCTTTTCCAGCCAGTCGGTCGAAACAAGCGCGTCCATGATCGTCTCCCTTGTGCTTTGTGATTTGTTCTTAGGCCAAGCGCGGTTGGGGTTGAAGCCGGTTCCTGCGTGGCAAGACGGTTTGTTTGTCGCGGCCGCGGACGTTGTTAGCTGGGAAGAACGGCACCGGCCCGCACCCCCACCCGGCCTCCCAACGGCAGGATACACTGTGGGAGGCCGGGTGGGGGT
>NZ_JAPFGX010000017.1:0-58407 GCF_059803575.1 Sphingomonas sp. URJC2 | reverse complement strand
GGCGCGGGCGGTGCTGGCGGGATCGTTCAGCTGCCGCGCCGCATCGATCAGCGCCCAGAGCCGCCCGGCGGCGGCGATCTGCTCGGCGGGCAGCAGCCCCGGCCCCAGCAGCTCTGCCGCGGCCGCAAACAGCGCCGCCCCGCGCGCTTCGGCATGGAGGGCAAGCCCCGCCTCGTCGAGGGCCGGCCCGTCCAGCAGCGCTTCCCAGCCATCGATCAGCGGCAGCAGCCGGCCGGGCACGACCGCCGGATCGGCGGCCAGCGCCTGCAGCAGCGGCTCGGCCGGGGCCGGCGCGCTGCCCAGCCCGTCCAGTGCCTGATGCCACCAGGTCAGCCGCATCTGGCCGATCGCCGGTTGGGTGGTGGTGGCGACGATCCCCGCCAGCCGCTCGTCCAGCTGCCACAGCAGCGCGAGCGTGCCCCGCCGGGCGGCGGGCACATAGGCCAGCGCCAGCAGGCGTTCGGGATCGGCAATTTGCGGAGCCAAAGGGCAAAATCCTGTTAACCAAGCCTGTTAGCCCATGCTTAGCCGCCGGCACGCATAACCGGCAACAGGGTCGCCGCATGATCCGGGCAGAAGCAGAGTCATGGCCGCACCAGACACTCTTTATAGGTCGAGCGCCGGGTTCCTCGCACGGTTTCGCGCAAATCGGGCCGGCAACACCATGGCGATCATCGCTGCGGGCATGTTCCCGCTCGCCGGGTTTGCCGGGGCTGCGATCGACATGGCACGGCTGTATGTCGTGCGCACCCGCCTGCAACAGGCCTGCGACGCCGGCGTGCTTGCGGGGCGCAAGTTCATGACCGGCGGCACGCTCGACTCCACATCGCGTGAGCGCGCGCAGCAGTTTTTCCGCAACAACTTCACCTCGGGCTGGTTCCGCACCACCAATGTGGTGTTCACGCCCGCCGACACCGGCGACGGACAGGTGCGCGGCACGGCATCGGTGTCGGTGCCGATGGCGGTGATGGGCATGTTCGGCTTCCGCGCGCGTGCGCTCAACGTGTCGTGCGAGGCGCGGTTCGACGTGCCCGATGCCGACATCATGTTCGTGCTCGACACCACCGGCTCGATGGCCTGCACCCCGGCGCGCAGCACGTCGAGCTGCCAGAGCTATGCCGGTTCGGTCACCGCCGTTCAGGTCGGCAATGTCTGGGCGGTGCCGGAAGAAAGCGGCTCGCGCATCGCCGGGCTGAAGCTCGCGGTGCTCGATTTCTACGACACCGTCGCCAATGCCAAGGATCCGTCGACCCGCATCCGCTACGGCTTTGTGCCCTATACCTCGACCGTGAATGTCGGGCGGCTGCTGCCGTCCAGCTACATGGTCACCGACACCTGGACCTACCAGTCGCGGCGGATGAACGGCGAACAGACGACCGGTTCCTGGACCACAGGCCCGTCGATCGCGCGCATGGCACAGGCCGATTGCACGGCCTACCGACTGCGCAGCCCGGCAACCGGCTATCCGGCAACGTTGACCTATGGCCATAGCTGGAGTTCGGCGACGGGCAGCAATGCCCCCGGCGTCTGTTCGACCCGGCAGCAGAGCCTGACGCCGATCTGGCGCTATGAACCGGTCGATCACGACATCTCGGGCTATGTGCAGGGCAACGCCGTGCCCGATCCGACCAAGCTGGGCGTCACCTCGCCGGTCTGGGCGGGCTGCATCGAGGAACGGCAGACGAGCGCGCTCACGACCTTCGGCGATCCGCTGCCCGCCGATCTCGACATCGATCTGATCCCCAGCTCACGCGCGACGCGCTGGCGGCCGATGTGGCCCCAGGTCATGTACAACCGCAGCAACAACGCGCCACAGGACCGGACCGACACCTCGGCCGATGGCAGCCTGGACTGGCGCGCGACCACGGCCAACAATCGCGGCGGTTTCAACACCTGCGTCAAGCAGGCGCAGCGGCTGGCCGAGCTGACCCGGACCGACGTGTCCAACTATGTCAACGCCAGCGATTTCACCCCGCATGGCGGCACCTATCATGATGTCGGCATGATCTGGGGCGCGCGCTTCCTGTCGCCCACCGGCCCGTTCGCGGCCGACACCGCCGCGCGCGTCAATGGCGATCCGCCCAACCGCCATCTGATCTTCATGACCGATGGCGACATGGCGCCGAACTTGGACATTTACGGCCTTTACGGCTATGAGCGCCGCGACCAGCGGGTGCTGGGCGGCGCGGCGTCGAGCGAGCTGACTGACCGCCACAATGCCCGGTTCAGCGCGATCTGCGAGGCCGCCAAGTCCAAGGGCATTACCGTCTGGGTCATCGCCTTTTCGCAGAGCATGACGACACGGCTTGAGCAGTGCGCGTCGCCGGGCAAGGCCTATTATGCCGCCAACACCACCCAGCTGCGCGATGCGTTCCGCGAAATCGCCTCGCTGATCGCCGAACTGAGGCTGACCAAGTGATGGCCCGGCCCATCCCCCATCCGCCCGCCCGCCGTCCGGCCGCGCCCCGGCGCGCCGATCATCTGGCCGCCGACCAGAACGGCTCGACGATCATGGAGTTTGCGCTGATCGCGCCGACGATGCTGCTGATGCTGCTGGGCGGGATGGATTTCGCCTATCGCTCCTATGTCACCTCGATCGTCGAGGGCGAGGTGCAGCGTTCGGGCCGCGATTCGACGATCCAGGGCGGTGCGGAAAGGGGCGGCGCGCTCGACAACCGCATCCGCCAGCAGGTCGGGACCGCGCTGCGCAACGCGACCGTGACGACCAGCCGCGAGTTTTATTCGACCTTCCTCGCCACCAAGCCCGAACGGTTTGTCGACAGCAACAACAATGGCCGCCGCGACGCCGGCGAATGCTATGACGACATCAACGGCAACAGCCAGTGGGATGCGCGCCCGGCCCGGTCCGGACAGGGCGGCGCAAAGGATGTGACCATCTACCGCGTCACCGTCACCTATCCGCGGCTGTTCCCGATCGGGCGGATGCTCGGCCTGTCGAACACCGAACAGATCGTCGTGCAGACGGCGCTCAAGAACCAGCCCTTTTCCGCCCAGTCGGTCGCACCGGTGGTCAATCGATGCACATGATCCGGTCCATGCTCCCGCGCCTCGCCGCGCGCCTGTCGGGCAATGCCCGCGGCGTCGCCTATATCGAGTTCGCCTTCAGCCTGCCGGCCTTTATGGGGCTGAGCATGTTCGGCATCGAAGCGGGCAATTACGCCCAGATGCAGATGCGCGTCAGCCAGATTGCGCTGGCGCTGGCCGACAACGCCTCGCGCGCGGGCAGCAGCAACCGCCAGACCAATCTGCAGGAGCTGCGCGAGGTCGATCTGAGCGACGTCCTCGAAGGGGTGCGCATCCAGGGGGCGTCGTTCCGCCTGCTGCAGAATGGCCGCGTCACCCTGTCGAGCGTCGAGGTCAATGCCTCGGGCGGGCAGACGATCAAATGGCAGCGCTGCCTCGGGGTGCGGCAGGGCGCGGGCTGGGATTCAAGCTATGGCCGGGCCGGCGACGGGGCCACCGGCAATGCCTTTACCGGCATGGGGCCAAGCGGCTCGCGCGTCACAGCACCACCGGGATCGGCGGTGATGTTCGTGGAAATCAACTATCAGTATCAGCCGCTGCTCGGCGGCTGGCTGATCGGGCGGCCGCGCATCCACTATATCGCATCATTCGTGGTCCGCGACCGGCGCGACCTGAGCATCAATAACGGCACCGGCATCATCGATCCGACGCCAAGTGTCGGCAATGCGCGGCTGACCTGCGACAAACACACGGTCTGACCCGCGCCACGGTGCAAGCAGGGCCGCCCGGCATGCGCCGGGCGGCACAGGATCAGCGGTAGCAGACCCGCCGGACAGCCTCGACGACGCGCGCCGCGTCGACGATCGCCGCCTTTTCCAGATTGGCGGCATAGGGCAGCGGCACATCGGCATTGGTGACGCGCAGCACGGGGGCATCGAGATCGTCGAACCCGTCCTCCATCGCAATCGCGGCGATTTCGGACGCGATCGAACAGACCGGCCAGCCTTCCTCGACCACAACCAGCCGGTTGGTGCGCGCCAGACTTTCGAGCACCGTCTGCCGGTCGAGCGGGCGCAGCGTGCGCAGATCGACGATTTCGGCCTCGATCCCCTCGCCCGCCAGCTGCTCGGCGGCTTCCAGCGCGATGCCGACGCCGATCGAATAGCTGACGATGGTCACGTCGCGGCCCGGCCGCACGATCCGCGCCTTGCCGATCGGCAGCACAAAATCGTCGAGCCGGGGCACGTCGAAGCTGCGGCCATAGACCAGCTCGTTTTCAAGGAACACGACCGGATCCTCGCTGCGGATCGCCGCCTTGAGCAGCCCCTTGGCATCGGCCGCGTCATAAGGCGCGATCACCACCAGGCCGGGGACGCTGGCATACCAGGGTCCGTAATTTTGGCTGTGCTGCGCCGCCACGCGGCTGGCCGCGCCGTTCGGGCCGCGAAACACGATCGGGCAGCGCATCTGGCCGCCGGACATATAGTTGGTCTTGGCCGCCGAGTTGATGATGTGGTCGATCGCCTGCATGGCGAAGTTGAACGTCATGAACTCGACAATCGGGCGCAGCCCGCCCATCGCCGCGCCGGTGCCGATGCCGGCAAAGCCATATTCGGTGATCGGCGTGTCGATCACGCGGCGCGGCCCGAATTCGTCGAGCAGCCCCTGAGTGACCTTGTAGGCGCCCTGATATTCGGCGACCTCTTCGCCCATCACGAACACGCGTTCGTCGCGGCGCATTTCCTCGGCCATCGCATCGCGCAGCGCTTCGCGCACCGTGGTGCGGACCATTTCGGTGCCCGCCGGCACCTCGGCCGCGCGCGGTGCCGCCGGAGCTGCGACCGGGGCAGGCTTGGCAACCGGGGTCGGGGCCGGGGCCGGCGCGGGTGCAGGAGCCGGCGCAGCGACGGGTGCCGGAGCGGCGGCTTCGCCTTCCCCGGTCAGCGTGGCGATGACGGTGCCGACCTTCACATTGTCGGTGCCTTCGGCGACCAGAATCTCGGCGACGACGCCTTCGTCGACCGCCTCGAACTCCATCGTCGCCTTGTCGGTCTCGATCTCGGCCAGAATGTCGCCGGAGCGCACCGCATCGCCGGGCTTGACCAGCCAGCGGGCAAGGGTCCCTTCCTCCATGGTCGGGGACAGGGCCGGCATCTTCAGTTCAATCGCCATCAGTAGGTTTCCACCAGCACATCGGTGTGAAGCTCGGACAGGTCCGGCTCGGGCATGGTTTCGGCAAAATCGGCCGCTTCGCCGACGATGCGGCGAATGTCGCGGTCAATGTCCTTCAGTTCGACATCGGTGACGCCCAGCGCCGCCAGATCGCGCGCCGCCTGATCGATCGGGTCGGAGTTTTCCTTCACCGACTGCACCTCGTCACGGCTGCGATATTTGGCCGGATCGGACATGGAATGGCCGCGATAGCGATAGGTCTTCATCTCGAGGATGACCGGACCCTTGCCGCTGCGCACCCAGTCGAGCGCGACCTCGGCGGCACCGCGACAGGCGAGCACGTCCATCCCGTCGACCTGGATGCCGGGGATGCGGAAGCTTTCGCCGCGCCGGTAGAGCTGGTCTTCCGCCGAGGAGCGGTTGACGCTGGTGCCCATCGCATATTGGTTGTTCTCGATCACGAAGATGATCGGCAGCTTCCACAGCTCGGCCATGTTGAAGCTTTCATAGACCTGGCCCTGATTGGCCGCGCCATCGCCGAAATAGGCCATGCAGACGCCGCCATCGCCGGCATATTTATGCTTGAACGCCAGCCCCGCGCCCAGGCTGACCTGCGCGCCGACAATGCCGTGGCCGCCATAGAAACGGTGGTCGGTCGAGAACATGTGCATCGACCCGCCCTTGCCGCGCGAAATGCCGGCGGCGCGGCCGGTCAGCTCGGCCATGATGACCTTGGGATCGATGCCGTAAGCCAGCATATGGCCATGGTCACGGTAGCCGGTGATGACGCTGTCCAGCCCCGGCGTCAGCGCCGATTGCAGGCCGACGGCCACCGCTTCCTGACCGATATAGAGATGGCAGAAGCCGCCGATCAGCCCCAGCCCGTAAAGCTGGCCGGCCTTTTCCTCGAACCGGCGGATGAGCAGCATCTGGCGATACAGCTCAAGCAGTTCGTCCCGGCCGGGCTGATAGCGTTGCGGCTCGGGCGGACGCTCGCGGTTCGGGATGGCGGGCGGCGCGGCGGCTGCCTTGGGCTTTGCGGCTCTGGCCAAGATGATATCCCCTTCTGTCGAGGGCTGGAGAGAGGTTGGTGAGCGACGCCTATAGTCCGCCCGCAACCGGAATCGCAACGGCTGGATCGCCGGTCAGCGCCCGCCGGTCGTAGCGTCAGGCGCGTTCGGCGCGGCGGGCAGCTCGTCCATCGGAATGATGATTTCGTCGGGATGGACGAGGCCGAGTTCCTTGCGGATCAGTTCGTCGGCCATGTCGGGATTGGCCTTTTTCGGGTCGAGCAGCGCGACGCGGTTGGCGATGATCCGGCGCTGTTCCTCGACCCGCGCCAGCTCGGCCTCACGCGCGGCGAGCGCCCGGCGATAATCGCCAAGCGCCAGCACGCCATTGGGGCCGACCAGCGCATAGCCCCCGAAAAAACCGATCACGAGCAGCGCCGCCGCCGGACCGGCGACGGATCGGAGCAGGTGAAGGGCGTTGCGGGGACCAGCCATTAACCCGTTGAATCACAGCCGAGTCGGCGAATCAACCCGCTTTGTTGCGAAAAATCGCCGCCCCGGCATAGCGCGCCTGCATGCCCAGCTGCTCCTCGATGCGGATCAGCTGGTTGTATTTGGCCAGCCGGTCCGACCGGGCCAGGCTGCCGGTCTTGATCTGACCGCAATTGGTGGCGACCGCCAGGTCGGCGATGGTCGCATCCTCGGTCTCGCCCGAACGGTGCGACATCACCGCCGTATAGCCGGCGCGCTGCGCGGTCGACACCGCCTCCAGCGTCTCGGTGAGCGTGCCGATCTGGTTGACCTTGACCAGCAGCGAGTTGGCCAGCCCCCGGTCGATGCCGTCGCTCAGCCGGCGCGGATTGGTGACGAACAGATCGTCGCCGACCAGCTGCACGCGCCCGCCCAGCCGGTCGGTCAGGATCTTCCAGCCGTCATAATCTTCCTCGGCCATCCCGTCCTCGATCGAGCGGATCGGATAGCGGGCGCACAGATCGGCCAGATAATCGGCCATTTCGTCCGGCGACAGGCTGCGCCCTTCGCCGTCGAGCGCATAGCGGCCGTCGCGGAAAAACTCGGTCGCCGCGCAATCGAGCGCCAGCACCACATCCTCGCCGGGGCGATAGCCCGCGGTCTCGATCGACCGCATGATGAAATCGAGCGCATCGGCCGGCGAGGCGAGATTGGGGGCAAAGCCGCCCTCATCGCCCACCGCGGTCGCCAACCCCTTGTCGTGCAGCGCCTTTTTGAGCGTGTGGAAAATCTCCGCGCCCCAGCGCACCGCCTCGCCCAGGCTGTCCGCACCGACCGGCATGATCATGAATTCCTGGAAATCGATCGGGTTGTCGGCATGCGCGCCGCCATTGATGATGTTCATCATCGGCACCGGCAGCATGTTGGCCGCAACGCCGCCGACATAGCGGTAGAGCGGCAGGCCGCACGCCTCCGCCGCCGCGCGCGCGACCGCCAGGCTGACGCCCAGGATCGCATTGGCGCCCAGCCGGCCCTTATTCTCGGTGCCGTCGAGGGCGATCATCTCCGCGTCGATTTCGGCCTGATCCTCGGCATCGCGCCCGATCACCGCCTCGGCAATCTCGCCATTGACTGCGGCCACCGCCTGCTTGACGCCCTTGCCCAGCCAGCGCGCCTTGTTGCCGTCGCGCTTCTCGACCGCCTCGAACGCCCCCGTCGACGCGCCCGACGGCACGGCGGCACGGCCAAAGCTGCCATCTTCCAGCGTGACGTCGACCTCGACCGTCGGATTGCCGCGACTGTCGATGATCTGACGGCCATGAATGTCGATGATTGCGGTCATGGAAGGGTTTTCCTACATCTGGGACGTGACGGCGTTGCCCTATCGGCGCTGCCGCCGGAACGCAAATCCGGCCCGGGTGACGCGGAACCCGGTCGCCCGGCCGGCGGTTGATGCGAAACAGTTTTTTTCGCGGCAGAAGGAGGATTTCCATGACCGATGTCAGCCAGATTCCCACCGACACGGGGAATGACCTGACCGGCAGCCCGGCGGCACCGGCGGATACCGGTGCCGAGGCCGGTGCCGGGTCCACCGCGGCCGACACCGGATCGACCGTCGAGCGGTTGCGGAGCCAGTTCGGGGCGTTCGCATCCGAAGCGACCGGCAAGCTGCGCGATGCCGCCGGCCAGGGCAAGGAAAAGGCCGAAGGCGCGCTGGAGGAAGCCGCACGCTTCCTGACCGATGCCGCGCGGACCATCGAGGACAAGATCGGCCCGCAATATGCCCGCTATGCCGTCAACGCAGCCGAAGGGGTGGCAGGCTTTGCCGCATCGGTGCGACGCAAGGATGTCGAGGAGCTGGTCGACGATGCGCGCGATCTGGTGCGCAAAAGCCCGGCCGTCGCGATCGGCGTTGCGGTCGGCGTGGGCTTCGTGCTTGCCCGGCTGGTCCGGGCCGGCCTCGACAATGACGGCGACAGCGACGCCCCCAAGGCTGCGCCGGCAGACGGCGCGCAAAGCGCCGGCGACGCGGCCTGATCGCGCCCGCCGGCCGGCAGATGCGCGACGAGGTTCCGATCGGGGAGCTGATCGGCCAGCTGGTCGAGGACGGCAAGGCATTCGCCCGTGCCGAGGCGGATCTTTACCGCGCCCGCGCCAGGGCTGCGGCGACGCCGCTGGTCCGCGCAGGCCTGCTGGTGGCGCTGGCGCTGGCGCTGGTGCTCGGCACGGTGCCCGCCCTGCTGGTCGGGCTGGTGCTGGTGCTTCAGCCATTTACCGGAACCGGGGCGGCGCTGGCCATCGTGATCGCCGGCGCGCTGCTGGTGGCGGCGGGGCTTGGCTATCTCGCCTATCGCCAGATCCGGCGGGCGGGCCGGTGAGCGCGCGCGACGATGCGGCGCTGGCGGCGGCGCGCAGTGCCGCCGAAGCTGCCCGTGCGCAGCTGCGCGCCTCGCTGGTTCGGCTTGGCGACCGGCTCGATCCGCCGACGCTCGCCACGGAGATCAGTGCCGAGCTTGCCCGGCGCGCGCGGCGGCGTGCCGATGCGGCGGCCCGCGCCGTCACCGGGCAGGCGGTGGCGGGTGCGCGCGCCGCACTCGATCGTCCGGGGCTGATTGCGGCGCTGGTGCTGGCTGTGGTCGGCATCGGGCTGCGCAACCGGATTGCGCGGGGGATCGCAAAGGGCGTGTCGCGGGCGAGGCGCGCTATGACAGACCGCGCTGCCTCACCTTCCGGCACCGCCCCCGGCCCCGGCCCCGGCCCCGGCCCCGGCCCCGAACTGCCGCCCGAGGCCGACCACCCCACCCCGCGTCCGCCGGGCGCGGACGAGCCGCCATTTCTTCTTGCCGACCACGGAGTATGATCATGGCCCATTCCGATTCCGACCCCGCCCGTTCCGGCGCGCATCCCGTGTCCGACCGCATCGACGCAGTCCGCACGCGGACCGGCGAGCTGGGCGACGACCTGACCCGCCGGATCGACGGTGCCCCTTTGCTCGCGCTCGCCGGCGGTATCGCCATCGGTGCGCTGATCGGTGCAGCGCTGCCGCCCAGCCAGCGCGAGCGTCGCGCGCTCGGCCCGGTGGGGCGCAAGCTCGGCGCGGCCGCGGCCGATGCCAGCCGCGCCGCCATGTCCGCCGGCAAGCAGGAGCTTGGCATCGGCACCGCCGCCAAATCGCCGGTCGAGACGCTGGCCGACAAGGCGATCGGCGCGGTGACGGCAGCCGGTCAGGCGGCGGCAGGCGCGGTCAAGGCGGTCCAGAAACCCTGACATTCAGCGGCAAAGCCTCGCAAGCCTGATCGTCGGGGCGGCACCGCGAAATGCGCCGCGCCGCATTTCCGAACATGCCCTAACGGAAGTTTGCGGACTTGCTCCCCGGCCCGCGCCCGGCTAGGCGCGCGGGCCATGAGCAAGATGCACCTCGTGTTCGGCGGCCGGGTCAGCGACCCGCAGGGTCTTGATTTCGTCGATCTGGAGAAGATCGACATTGTCGGCATCTATCCCGACTATCGCAGCGCGGAAAATGCGTGGCGCGCCGCCGCGCAGCGCACCGTGGACGATGCCGAGATGAAATATGTGGTCGTGCATCTGCACCGGCTGCTCGATCCGGCGAAGGACGAGGCCTGAGCCGGCCGCCGGCTGTCAGGCGTTGCGGTAACGCCACATCAGCAGCGGCCGCGCCAGCGCAAGCCCGGTGATGAAACCACCGATATGCGCGGCAATCGCGATGCGCCCGCCCGCCGCCGACAGCCCGAGCAGCGACTGAACAAGCACCCACGCCGCCGCCAGCCACAGCACGCGCACGACGAACGGCGACAATGGCCCGATGGCCCGCACCTTGGCGCGGCTGAAAAACACCGCATAGGCGCCGATGGTGGCCGACATCGCACCGCTCGCGCCGATCATCGGCACCGTGCTGCCCGGATCGACCGCCCAATGCGCCGCCGCCGCGCCATAAGCGCCGGCGACATACAGCACTGCGCTCGCCGCACCGCCGATCACCTGTTCGACAAAGCGGCCGCAATAGACGAACATCAGCAGGTTGAACGCCAGATGCACCAGCCCGGCATGGATCAGCGTCGCGCTGAGCGGCGTCGTCCACACCGGCCAGGCACCGGGCAAATCCAGCCCCTCGGTCAGGCGCAGCGGGATGAACCCGGCGGCAACCGCAAACCGGTCGCCATCGCCCATCAGCGCAACCAGCATCCAGGCCAGCGCCGTGAACACCGCGATCCAGTTGGTGACGCGGGCATTGGCGGCGTCAGGCATGGCGGTGAACCCGCATCGCGGTCGTCATCACGCCCGGGTCAGATGAACTCGATCTTCGAGACCAGATAATAACGGTCTCCCGACGGCACCGTCACCTCGACCTCGTCATCGACCTTGCGGCCGATAAGCGCGCGGCCGAGCGGCGAGTTGTAGCTGATCCGCCCCAGCTTGGCATCGGCCTCGGTCTCGCCGACAATCTGGTAGCGGACCGGCTTGTCGTCTTCATCGAGCAGGGTGACGGTCGCGCCGAACACGATCTTGTCGCCCGACAGCTCGGTCGGGTCGATGATCTGGGCGCGGCTCAGCCGGTCCTCGATCCGGGCGATTTCGGCCTCGATCTGGCCCTGACGTTCCTTTGCCGCATGATATTCGGCATTTTCCGACAGGTCGCCATGCGCGCGCGCTTCCTCGATCGCGTCGATCACCTGCGGCCGCTCGACCGTTTTCAGCCGGTGCAGATCGTCCGTCAGCTTGCGATGGCCTTCGGCCAGCATCGGCATTTTTTCGACGGTCGCCATCAATCCACCCTTCGCCCAAGAAAATCCGCCACCCCGGGCGGCCCCACCGGGGCCACCCGCCACTCGAACGCAATGTCGGGGGTCAGGCGTGCAGCCCTGAATAATATGACTGGAGCGAGCGCACTTCAAGGGGATGTGCGGCCAGCGCCGCAATCGCGCGGACGGCGGCGGCTGCGGCGGCCGCGGTCGTGAAGCTCGGCACCCGGTGGGCGAGCGCCGAGGCGCGGATCGACTGCGAGTCCTTGAGCGACAGCCAGCCTTCGGTGGTATTGAAGATCAGATGGACGGCCCCGTCCTTGATCCGGTCGACAATGTGCGGCCGGCCCTGTGCGACCTTGTTCACCCGGTCGACCGGCAGACCGGCAGCGGCCAGATAATCGGCGGTGCCGCCGGTTGCGATCACGCGGAAGCCCATGGCGATCAGATCGCGCACCGGTTCCAGGATCTGCGGTTTGTCGCTGTCCTTGACCGACACGAACAGCGTGCCCGACAGCGGCAGGGTGGTGCCCGCGCCCAGCTGCGACTTGAGGAACGCGGTCGCGAAATCGCTGTCGATCCCCATGACTTCGCCGGTCGACTTCATTTCCGGCGACAACACCGGATCGATGCCGGGGAAGCGCGCAAACGGGAACACCGCTTCCTTGACGGCGATATGCGGCACCCGCCAGTTGATCGGCGGCAGCGCGGCCAGCCGCTCGCCCGCCATCACCCGCGCGGCGATCTTGGCAATCGGCGTGCCGATGGCCTTGGCGACGAACGGCACCGTGCGGCTGGCGCGGGGATTGACCTCGATCAGATAGACCTCGCCATCCTTGACCGCGAACTGCACGTTCATCAGCCCGCGCACGTCGAGCGCGCGTGCCAGCGCCTCGGTCTGACGCTCGATCTCGGCGACGATGTCGTCGGACAGGCTGTAGGGCGGCAGCGAACAGGCGCTGTCGCCCGAATGCACGCCCGCTTCCTCGATATGCTGCATCACGCCGGTGACGACGACATCGGTGCCGTCGCCGATCGCATCGACATCGACCTCGATGGCGTCGCGCAGATAGCGGTCGATCAGCACCGGCGAATCGCCCGACACCTGCACGGCGGTGGCGATGTAGGAATCGAGCTGGTCGGGACCGTCGACAATCTCCATCGCCCGCCCGCCCAGCACATAGGACGGGCGGATGAGCACCGGATAGCCGATGCGCGCGGCGACCGCGATCGCTTCGTCGCGGCTGCGCGCGATGCCGTTCGCCGGCTGTTTCAGCCCCAGCTGCTCGACCAGATCGGCAAAGCGTTCGCGGTCCTCGGCCAGATCGATGGCATCGGGGCTGGTGCCGAGGATCGGGATGCCGGCCTTTTCAAGCGCATGGGCAAGCTTGAGCGGCGTCTGCCCGCCAAACTGCACGATCACGCCCAGCAGCTCGCCCCGCGCCTGTTCGGCATGAAGCACCTCAAGCACATCCTCGGCGGTCAGCGGCTCGAAATACAGCCGGTCCGAGGTGTCGTAATCGGTCGACACCGTTTCGGGGTTGCAGTTGATCATGATCGTCTCGAACCCCGCCTCGCGCAGCGCGAAACAGGCATGGACGCAGCAATAATCGAACTCGATCCCCTGCCCGATCCGGTTCGGCCCGCCGCCCAGAATGACGATCTTGCGCCGGTCCGACGGCTGGCTTTCATCCTCGGGCACGCCGAAGGACGGGGCCTCATAGGTCGAATACATATAGGGCGTGCGCGCCGCGAACTCCGCCGCGCAGGTGTCGATGCGCTTGAATACCGGCCGGATGCCCAGCGCATGGCGGTGCGCGCGCACCACCTCTTCCTGGCGGTTGACCAGCTCGGCCAGCCGGACGTCGGAAAAGCCCATCGCCTTCAGCCGGCGCATCGCGCCCGCATCCTGCGGCAGGCCATTGGCGGCCACCTCGCGCTCGGCGGCGACGATCTCGGCCATGCGGGCGAGGAACCAGCGGTCATAGCGGGCGACCTCGTGCACCTCGTCGACGCTCAGCCCTTCGCGCAGCGCCTGGGCGGCGACGAGCAGCCGGTCGGGCGTCGGCCGCGCCAGCGCCTCGATGATCGCTTCCTTGCGCGCGCCGACCAGCGCGGTCGCGGGGTTCAGCCCCGACAGGCCGGTTTCCAGCCCGCGCAGCGCCTTTTGCAGGCTTTCGTGGAAGGACCGGCCAATCGCCATCACCTCGCCGACCGACTTCATCGCGGTCGACAGATGCGGTTCCGATCCCTTGAACTTTTCAAACGCGAAGCGCGGGATCTTGGTGACGATATAGTCGATTGTCGGCTCGAAGCTCGCCGGGGTGACGCCGGTGATGTCGTTCTGGATTTCATCGAGCGTGTAGCCGACCGCGAGCTTCGCCGCGACCTTGGCGATGGGAAAGCCCGTCGCCTTCGACGCCAGCGCCGAGGAGCGCGACACGCGCGGGTTCATTTCGATGACGACCAGGCGGCCATCCTTGGGATTGACCGCGAACTGGACGTTGGAGCCGCCGGTTTCCACCCCGATCTCGCGCAGCACCGCGATCGAGGCGTTGCGCATGATCTGATATTCCTTGTCGGTCAGCGTCAGCGCCGGGGCGATGGTGATCGAATCGCCGGTATGCACGCCCATCGGATCGACATTTTCGATCGAGCAGATGATGATGGCATTGTCCGCCCGGTCGCGGACCACCTCCATCTCATATTCCTTCCAGCCGAGCACCGATTCCTCGATCAGCACCTCGTCGGTCGGCGACGCATCCAGCCCGCCGGCGACGATTTCGGCAAACTCCTCGCGGTTATAGGCGATGCCGCCGCCGGTGCCGCCCAGCGTGAAGGACGGGCGGATGATCGCCGGCAGCCCGACATGGTCGAGCGCGGCCAGCGCCTCGTCGAGCGTATGGGCGATGCGGCTGCGCGGGCTTTCCAGCCCGATCCGGTCCATAGCCTCGCGGAACTTCAGCCGGTCCTCGGCCTTGTCGATGGCATCGGCATCCGCGCCGATCATGCGCACGCCGAACCGGTCGAGCGTGCCGTCGCGGAACAAGGCGAGCGCGGTGTTGAGCGCCGTCTGCCCGCCCATGGTCGGCAGGATCGCGTCGGGGCGTTCCTTGGCGATGATCTTGGCGACGATCTCGGGGGTGATCGGCTCGATATAGGTCGCATCGGCAAACTCGGGGTCGGTCATGATCGACGCCGGGTTCGAGTTGACGAGGATGATGCGATAGCCCTCGGCCTTGAGCGCCTTGGCCGCCTGGGTGCCCGAATAATCGAACTCGGCGGCCTGGCCGATCACGATGGGACCGGCGCCGATGATCAGGATCGAGGAAATGTCGGTGCGTTTGGGCATGGGTCTGTCTCAGTTGCTGGCGCTGGCCGCGCGCACGCGCCCGACGAACTTTTCAAACAGATAGAGGCTGTCCATCGGGCCGGGGCTGGCTTCCGGGTGATATTGGACGCTGAACGCCGGCCGGTCGGTCAGCTCAAGCCCGCAATTGCTGTCGTCGAACAGTGACACATGCGTTTCGCGCGCATTGGCCGGCAGGCTGTCGCGCGCGACCGCAAAGCCGTGGTTCATGCTGGTGATTTCCACCTGCCCGGTATCGAGCCGTTTGACCGGGTGATTGGCGCCCCGGTGCCCCTGATGCATCTTCACCGTGCGCGCGCCGATGGCGAGGGCGAGCAGCTGATGGCCAAGGCAGATGCCGAACAGCGGCTTGCCGGTGTCGAGCATCTGGCGGATCACCGGCACCGCATATTCGCCGGTCGCGGCCGGATCGCCCGGCCCGTTCGACAGGAAGAAGCCGTCGGGCTTGTGCGCCATCACCTCGTCGAAACTGGCGGTCGCCGGCAGCACCGTCACCTTCGCCCCGGCCTGAACCAGATTGCGGAAGATGTTGTGCTTGCTGCCATAATCGATGGCGACGATGTGCGGACGGTCCTCAGCGGCATCGCCTGCACGATAGCCGAAGCCCAGCTGCCACACCCCGCCATCCCATGCGTGCTGCGCCGCGCACGACACCTGCCCGGCCAGATCCATCCCCTCCAGCCCCGGCCAGGCACGGGCCATGGCGAGCAGGGCGGGAATGTCGAACACCCCGTCGGCATTGTGGGCGATGACGCCATTGGGCGCGCCGCCCTCGCGGATGCGGCGGGTGAGCGCGCGGGTATCGATCCCCGCCAGGCCGATCTTGCCGCGCGCCTTCAGCCAGCTGTCAAAGCCCTCAGCGGCGCGGAAGCTGGAAGGCGCGGTCACATCCTCGCGCACGATGCAGCCCAGCGCATGGGCATGGTCGGCCTCGACATCCTCGTCATTGGTGCCGACATTGCCGATATGCGGGAAGGTGAAGGTGATGATCTGCCCTTCGAACGAAGGGTCGGTCATGATTTCCTGATAGCCGGTGATCGCGGTGTGAAAACACACTTCGCCGACCGCGGCCCCCTCGGCGCCGAAGCCCCTGCCCCAGATCGTCTCGCCACTGGCCAGGACGAGCACCCCGGTGGGTCTTTCGGGTGCGCGCAAGGGCGTGGCGTCGGCCATGATGGGCAGGCTCCTGAACAAGGGTGACGGCGATATCGCTAAGTCCCGCGAGCTAGGCTTGCGCGGGGCAGCGGTCAACCTGTTAAAGCGGTGCCCATGATTCGCGACGACATCAAATCCGCGCTCGTTGCCGCCATGAAGGCCGGCGACAAGGAGACCACCGCCACCATCCGCCTGATCCAGGCGGCGATCAAGAATCGCGACATCGAGGCGCGCACCGGCCCCGCCCCGGCCGATGACGACCTGCTGGTGATCGAGGTCATGCAGAAAATGGTCAAGCAGCGGCGCGAGTCGATTGCCATGTACGAACAGGGCGGCCGCCCCGAACTGGCCGCCGGCGAGGCCGCGGAAGTGGCGGTGATCGAACGCTTCCTGCCGCAGATGATGGACGATGCCGAGGCGGCGGCCGCGATCGCCGCGATCCGCGACGAAATCGGCGCGGCCGGCCCCAAGGACATGGGCCGGGTGATGGCGGAGCTGAAGGCCCGCCATGCCGGCCGGATCGACATGGCCAAGGCCAGCGGACTGGTGAAGGCCGCGCTCAGCTGAGCGCCCTGCGCCGTGGCATTTGCCGTCCCCGCGCCGCCGCCCGGCCGCGGAGTTTGACACGCCGCCCCCGCGCGGCAGGCCCCGCCCCGCAGCCGGGCTGCGGGGTTTGACACGCCGCGCCCAAGCGGCAGGATCGCCCGCGTCATGAGCCTGTCCCCGGCCTTTCTCGACGAATTGCGGCAACGCACTTTGCTGTCCGCGCTCGTTGGCCGGACGGTCAAGTTGCAGCGTGCGGGCCGCGAGTTCCGCGCCTGCTGCCCGTTCCACAATGAAAAAAGCCCCAGCTTCTACGTCAATGACGAGAAAGGCTTTTATCACTGTTTCGGCTGCGGCGCGCATGGCGATGCGATCCGCTGGCTGACCGATCAGCGCGGGCTGGGGTTCATGGATGCCGTGCGCGAACTCGCCCAGGCGGCGGGGCTGGACGTGCCCGCCCCCGACCCGCGCGAGGCGCGCCGGGCCGAACAGGCGCGCGGCCTGCATGAGGTGATGGCCGATGCCGCGCGCTGGTTCGCCGACCAGCTGGAGGGCGCAGGCGGCGGCGCAGCGCGCGATTATGTCGCGCGGCGCGGCATCAGCCCGGCGACCCGCACCGCCTTCGGCATCGGCTATGCCCCCGACAACCGTCAGGGGCTGCGCCGCGCGCTGTCCGGCTATGGCGATGCGCTGCTGATCGAGGCCGGGCTGCTGATCGCGGTCGACGGCAAGGAGCCTTATGACCGGTTCCGCGACCGGCTGATGATCCCGATCCGCGATCCGCGCGGGCGGGTGATCGCCTTTGGCGGGCGCATCATCGGTCAGGGCGAGCCCAAATATCTGAACTCGCCCGACACGCCGCTGTTCGACAAGGGCCGGACGCTGTTCAACCTCGACCGCGCTGCCGCCGCCGCCCGCCGCGAAGGGCGGATGATCGTCGTCGAAGGCTATCTGGACGTGATCGCGCTGGCGCAGGCGGGGATCGAATCGGCGGTCGCCCCGCTTGGCACCGCACTGACCGAACAGCAGCTGGAGCGGCTGTGGCGGCATGTCGATCAGCCGCTGCTGTGCTTCGACGGTGATGGCGCGGGGCAGAAGGCCGCCTATCGCGCCGCCACCCGCGCGCTGCCGCAACTGGCCCCGGGCCGGTCGCTTGCCTTTGTCACCCTGCCCGCCGGTCAGGACCCGGACGATCTGGTGCGCGCGGGCGGCGCGGCAGCGTTCGAGCAGCTGGCGGCCGCGCCCGAGCCGCTGGTCGACCGGCTGTGGCGGCACGAAGTGGACGCAGCCCCGCTGGCCACCCCCGAACAGCGCGCCGGGCTGCGCAAAAGGCTGGCGCTGCTCGCCGCCGAAATCGGCGACGGCGATGTCCGCGCGCAATATCAGGCCGAGTTCCGCGCGCGGTTCGAGGCCGCCTATCTCGCCCGCCCGCCGCGCGGTGGCGGCTTTGGCGACAGGCAGGCCCCGTTCCGCCCCGATGGCCGGGGGAATATGCGCGGCGGGCGGGCGTTTGGCGGGCGGGCGGGCGGCTTTGCCGGGTTCATCCCGCCGCTGACCGACGATGCCAAGGCGGTGGGCGCAACCGGCATGGACGCGATCCTCGTCAAGGGCGTGGTCGCCGGGCTGCTCAACATGCCCGATCAGCTCGCCGTCCATTTGGAGGCGCTGCACATGATCCGCTTTGCCGATCCCAGAATCGCGGCGCTGGTCGGGCGGCTGGTCGAGCTGGCGCTGGCCCCCGGCATCGCCGGTCAGGAGACGCTTGATCCCGGCGCACTCGCCACCATATTGGCGGGCAGCGAGTTCGATGCGCTCGTGCGAGAAATGTTGCGTGCCGACAGCCTGCCTTTTTCCTTCACCCGGAAAGATGCCGATCCAGGCCGTGCCCGCGCCGCTCTGGCCGAGGCCATCCATGTGATGGTCGCCGGGCCGGAAATCGCGGCGGCGCTGGCAGCGACCACCGCGCAGCTGACCCGGTCGTTCGATGAAGCGACCTATAAGGAGCAGCAGCGGCTTCTCGAAATGCGTGTCGAGATCGACCGGCGGCTTGCAAATCTGCTGCAAGACGACGAAGGCGAAGGACTGACTTGAGCTCGGGCGGACAGATGGCGAAAACGATGGATGAACCGGTCGATAAAGCGGAGGGCGGCGACGCGCCCCTGATCGATCTCAACGAAGCGTCGGTCAAGAAGCTGATCGCCCGCGCCAAGAAGCGCGGCTATATCACCTATGACGAGCTGAACGAGGCACTGCCTCAGGACCAGATGTCGTCCGAGCAGATCGAGGACATCATGTCCGCGCTCAACGACATGGGCGTGAACATCGTCGAGAATGAGGACGCCGGCGAAGACGCCGAGGAACAGTCAGACGACGACGAGATCGACAACGCCGCCGATTCGGAAGCCGGCTTCGCCCCGCTGCCGGAGAAGAAGAAGGAAACCGTCGACCGCACCGACGATCCGGTGCGCATGTATCTGCGCGAAATGGGCGCGGTCGAGCTGCTCAGCCGCGAAGGCGAAATCGCCATCGCCAAGCGGATCGAGGCCGGGCGCGACACGATGATCCTCGGGCTGTGCGAAAGCCCGATCACCTTCAACGCCATCATCGGCTGGTCGCACGCGCTCAACGAAGGCACGATGCAGCTGCGCGAGATCCTCGATCTCGATGCGATGCTCAACAAGGACCCGACGCCCGACAATCTCGAGGACGAGGAAGGCGGCGACGGCGAGATTTCCGAAAAGACCGCCGGCCCGTCGTTCAAGGACGAGGACGAGGTCGAGGAAGAGCCGGCCGGCGAAGACGATGACGAGATGACCGAACGGCGCGCCCAGCGCCCGATGGAAGAGGATGACGAGGACAACACCCTGTCGCTTGCCGCGATGGAGGAGCTGCTCAAGCCCGGCGCGCTCGAAAAATTCGCCCGCATCACCGAAATCTACCAGAAATTCGCCAAGCTTCAGGGCCTCCGCCTCGGCGCGATGGGCGGCGGCGCGGCCTTCCCGCCCGCCAAGGAGCGCGATTATCAGAAGCTGCGCGAGGAGCTGACCGCCGAGGTCGAGAGCGTCCAGTTCCACAACCAGAAGATCGAATATCTGGTCGATCAGCTCTACAGCTACAACCGCCGCCTGACCGCGCTGGGCGGGCAGATGCTGCGTCTGGCCGAGCGCCACAAGGTGCCGCGCAAGGATTTCCTCGACCGCTATGTGAACCATGAGCTGGACGAAAGCTGGCTCGACAGCGTGCGCGGCGTCGACAAGAAATGGACCGCCTTTGCCAATGCCGAGGCCGATGCGGTCGAGCGCATCCGCGCCGAAATCGCCGAGATCGCGCAGGCGACCGGCATGGCGCTCCCCGAGTTCCGCCGGATCGTCAACATGGTCCAGAAAGGCGAGCGCGAGGCCCGGATCGCGAAGAAGGAAATGGTCGAGGCCAATCTGCGCCTCGTCATCTCCATCGCCAAGAAATACACCAATCGCGGGTTGCAGTTCCTGGACCTGATCCAGGAAGGCAATATCGGCCTGATGAAGGCGGTCGATAAGTTCGAATATCGCCGCGGCTATAAATTCTCGACCTACGCCACCTGGTGGATCCGGCAGGCGATCACCCGCTCGATCGCCGATCAGGCGCGCACCATCCGCATCCCCGTGCACATGATCGAGACGATCAACAAGCTGGTGCGCACCAGCCGCCAGTTCCTGCACGAACAGGGCCGCGAACCGACGCCCGAGGAAATGGCCGAACGGCTGTCGATGCCGCTCGAAAAGGTCCGCAAGGTGATGAAGATCGCCAAGGAACCGATCAGCCTTGAAACGCCGATCGGCGACGAAGAGGATTCGCACCTGGGCGATTTCATCGAGGACAAGAACGCCGTGATCCCGGTCGATGCCGCGATCCAGGCGAACCTCAAGGAAACGGTGACGCGCGTGCTCGCCTCGCTCACCCCGCGCGAGGAACGCGTGCTGCGCATGCGCTTCGGCATCGGCATGAACACCGACCATACGCTGGAGGAAGTGGGCCAGCAGTTCAGCGTGACGCGCGAGCGCATCCGCCAGATCGAGGCGAAGGCGCTCAGGAAGCTCAAGCATCCGTCGCGCAGCCGCAAGATGCGCAGCTTCCTCGACCAGTAACGCCGGCCGCCCGGCGACTGTTCAGGCCCCGTCCGGCATGCGTCGGGCGGGGCCTTTTTGCTGGTCGCAACCGATTGCATCACCCCGGCTTGCCGGTCACGCTGCCATTGCCGGTTGTCAGTGACCGGTCAGCGGGCCATCATGCCCCGCAGGGGTGGCCGAACCGGGCCGGTGCAGGGGACGGGATGCAGGGCAGCAACGGCAATGACGGCCCCGGCGAACCAGATGGTTCGCATCAGGATGGCGCGGCGCTGGCGCTGCGCGCGCTCGACGCGGCCGAGGAGGTCGTGTGGGACTGGGACGTGCCCGGCGACCGCATCGTCCCGACCGGCGACTGGCCCGCCTTTCTCGAACGCCACGCCGACGCGCGTGCGCGCGATTGGCGCGAACGCGTGCATCCGCAGGACCGCACGGCGCTGCGCGACTGGCTGATCGGGCTGCTCAAGGGCACTGGCGGCGGCGCGGGGGCCGAGGTTCGGCTGCGCGACCCCGCGGGCCACTGGGTCTGGGTGCTGCTGCGTGGCCGGGTGACGGCGCGCGATGCCGATGGCCGGGCGCTGCGCGCGCTCGGCACCGCAGGGCGGATCGATGCGCGCAAGGAGGATGAACGCCGCCGCGCGGCGCTGCTGGCGCTGCACGAACAATTGTTCGCGCGCAAACCGGAACCGGCAGAAACGCTGGCAGCGGCCGGGGCCGTGCTCGGCCAGTTTCTCGATGCCCACGCCATCGGCCTGATCGAAACCGATGCCGATCAGGCGGTCGCGCTGGTCCGCACCGCCTGGACGACCGAGGGCGCGCCCCCGCCCGCCGAGCGCCGCCGGGTCGCGACGCTCGGCCGGATGCTCGCCGATGCGCTGGGCGGCGCGGATGCCGTCGCCATCCCCGATCTGGGGGCGAGCGATCTGCGGCGCACCTCGCCATATCTGGCCGGGCTGGCCGATCTGGGCATTGGCGCTGCGCTGTTCCTGCCCATGCCGGGCCGGCCGGCCGGGGGGCTGCTGTTCGCGCTCGCCACCCATCCGCGCGGGTGGAGCGCGGCGGAGATCGCCACCGGCAGCGCCATTGCCGACCGGCTGGGCGAGGCGCTGGCCGAAGCGCGGGCGCTGACCGCTCTCCGCACCAGCGAACAGCGGATGGCGCAGGCGATGACGGCCGCCGGTTTCGGCGTCTGGCAATGGGATTTGCTGACCCATGCATTCGACGTGTCGGACGGGTTCGGGCTGCTGTTCGGCCGCCCCCCCAATGCCGTGCGGACCGCCGAGACGTTCTTCATGGCCGTCCATCCCGATGACCGGGCGCGGGTCAGGCGCGAATGCGAGGCGCTGTGGTCGCGCGACGGGCCGGCGCTGCTCGATGTCGAATATCGGGCCGCCACCACGCGCGAGGCACCGCGCTGGCTGCGCGCCAAAGGCTCGGTGGTCGAACGCGACCGCAGCGGCGCGCCGATCAGCATCGGCGGCCTGCTGTTCGACGTCACCGACCGCAAGCTTGCCGATTCGGAACGCGACACCGCCCAGCAGGTCGCGCTGCGCGCCTCGCGGCTGTCGGCGATGGGGGCGCTCGCCTCCACCCTTGCGCACGAACTGAACCAGCCTTTGGCCTCGACCGCCAATTATCTGGCCGCCGCGCGGCTGCGGCTCGAAGGTGCCGGGGGCGGCGGTTCTGGTGCGGGGCCGGATGCCGGGGCCGATGCGCTGGCGCTGGTCATGCACGCCACCGACACGCTGCGCCGGGCATCGGAAATCATCCGGCGGATGCGGCGTTTCACCCTGTCGGGCGAGGTGTCGCGCAGCCTTGGCCAGTTGCCCGACATCATCGCCGCGGCCTGGGAACAGACCAGGGTGCGCGCCAATGCCGCAGGGGTGGCGCTGGACCTCGATCTCGCGCCCGATGCGCTGGCGATCGACTGCGACGTGCTGCAGATCGAACAGGTGATCGGCAACATCCTGCGCAACGCCTGTGACGCGATGGCCGGCTGCGCGAACCGGCGCATCCTGATCCGCGCCGGGCGGCAGGGCGATGATCTGCTCATCATGATCGCCGATTCAGGGCCGGGCCTCGCGCCCGAGACGGAGGCGCGGCTGTTCGAGCCGTTCCGCACGACCAAGGATGACGGCACCGGCCTTGGCCTCGCGATCTGCCGGACGGTGATCGAGGCACATGGCGGCACCATCGTCGCGCGCCCGGCCGAAACCGGGGGGGCGGCCTTTCACATCCGCCTCCCCCAACCTGCCCCAACCCAGCCCTCGCCATCCCAGCCGGGCTGAAGATCAGCGAAAGCGCGGCGCGCGGGCGAAATCGGCGGGCCCGAACGGCCGGTCGAAAAACAGATAGGGATAATAGAATTCGCGCAGCTGCCGGTGATAGGCGCGGACCCGGTCCTGATAGCCAAGCTGCCCCGCGACCCCGGTTCCGGCCAGATCATGCAGCGCCTGCTGCACCCCGAGCGGCGGCAGCAGCCAGCCGAGCAGCCGTGCCGCCCGCTCGCGCCGCGCGATGCCGTCGCGATAGGCACGCGCCGCGTCCATCACCTGAACATCGCCCAGATGCTGGAAGGCAAAATACCATTTCCAGTGGAACGCCGCGCCCACCGGCGGGGTGCCGCGATAGGCCGGATAGAGCGCCAGAAACCGCGCCATCGTCTCGCCGCGCGGCTTGTCCCAGCCGGCATGGACGGCCTCGCGATTTTCGCGCGCCAGCGCCGCGCCATCGGGCACGGTGATCGCGCTGTTGATCGCGATATTGGCGGTCGCGGGGACGATCAGGGTCGCGGCGAACCAGATTGCGCCGAGGCTCGCCGCGTTGACCGACGAACGCAGGCCGATGCGCCCGACGATGACCGCCACCAGCCCCCAGAACAGACAGGCCAGCCCCACCAGCCCGGCAAAGCCGAACGCACGTGCCGGTGCCGTCCCCGCGCACAACGCCGCAACCGCAAAGGGCAGCAGCAGCGCCGCAAGCACCAGTGCAAGGCGCAGCGCGATGCGCGGCCCCCAGATGCGCCGCCGTGCCCCGGGCTGGGCGCGCAGCAGGCCGAGCCGCCCTGCCTCGCTCTCGCCCGAGCGCAGGTCATGCAGCAGCGCAAAGATGACGAGCGGCGCGAGATAGACGACAACGAACGCGAAATCGAACCGCCCCGGCAGCGCCAGCTCCGGATTTGCGGCTTCGTTCTCGTAAATCTGGCCTTCGAGCGCGAGCGCGCGGATGCGCAGCAGCGCCGGCGCGATGTCGCGCCCGCCAAGTGCGGCAAAGGCCAGATCGGACGGCGCGTCCCAGGTCGGGTGAAAGGTGTAATAGGCCGCCGACCCGGCATCGCCAGCATGGCGCATCACGGCTTCGACATCGGCCTGTTGCAGCGCGACGATCCGGTCGATCGCCGCACGCTCACGCGCGACCGTGGCGAGGCCGAGGGCAAGGCTCGCCGCCGCAAACAGCGCCAGTGCCAGCACCGCGAGCAGTGCCCGCCGGTCGCGCCCGATCAGCCGGGCCTCGCGGATCAGATCGGCAATCATGCGCGCACCTCCATCCGCCGTGCGGCGATCATCATCAGCAGCAGCGCCGCCCCCAGCCAGCCCAGCAGCCGGATCAACGGCACCGCCATCGCCGTGCGCCGCGCGCCCGGATCGGGGGGGCTGAAGGTGAAATCGGGGATTTCGCGCCAGCTGGCGGCGGCGATGCGGGACCGCCGTTCCGCCTCGGCATCGGTGCTGCGCCGGGCATCGTCAGCAGCCGACACGCGCGTCGCATGCATCGCGTTCAGCCGCTGCACCATCCGGTAGCGATGCGCCTCGGCCTGATCGAGAAACGCCAAATGGGTGCGCAGGTCGGTCGCCGCGCCCAGCATCGCCAGCCGCCGGACCGCAATCGCCGGGCTGGCCCAGGACAGTGCGTCGACCAGCGCCAGCTGATCGCGCTGGATCGCGGCCGCGCGCGCTGCATAGCGGGCGAACAGCGCCGCCGTCAGCCGCTCACCCTCCGCAGACAGCGCGCCGCGATAGTTGAACGGCAGGTCCTCGACGCGTGTGACGCCATATTGGCGCAGCAGCCGGGCGCGGAAGGCGGCGAAGAACGGATCGTCGGGATTATGGCTGTCACCCAGCCGCCGCAGATCGGCATTGATCGCCAGCTCGGTCTCGGCCCGTCCGGGCAAGGGATGCACCAGCCCGGCCACCGCAGCAGCGCCGCGCGGCAGCAGGATGACGGTGACGGACCAGAGCGCGATGAGCGCAATCAGCGCCCCCTGTGCGGTGCGCGCAAGCGCTGACACCGCCGTCACCATGAGCGCCCAGCCGAGCAGATAGACAAGGCTCGCCAGCGCGATCAGCGCGGCGATGGCGGCCTCAGCCGGCGCAGCGCTGGCGGCAAGCGCCAGCCCGGCCAGCGCCGGTGCGGCAGCAGCGAGCGCGACCATCGCCAGCGCCAACGCCTTGCCGCCGATGATCTGAAACGCGGTCGCGCCATGCGCGCGCAGCGTCACCAGCCCCCCGCCCTCGCGCTCGCGCGCCACGCCCGCAAAGCCGAGGAACACCAGCAGCAGCGGGGCCAGCGTCTGCAACACGAAAGCCGGGGTCAGCTGGCCGAACCGCACCAGCCCGGAGGATTCGCGCGCCGCGCCAAAGGTGGCGCTGTTCTGCCGGTGCCCCTCCAGATAAAGCACGGTGCCGGTAAAGGCATCGACGCCGGGATCGAACGCGGCAAGCGGCCCGACCGGGCGGATCGCATAGCTGCCATAATGGACCATGCGGTGCGGATGGCGGCCGGGCTGGGCCTTGAACGCGGCATCGGCGGCATGCTGGCTGGCCGCGCGCGCCGCCTGTGCCGCCTCCATCTGCCGCCATGACGTCAGCGCGGCGATCATCGACAGGGCGAGCAGCGTCGCCATGCCGATCAGTGCCAGCCGGGACCGCAGGATCAGCCGCAGCTCCCCGCCCGCAATGACAAAGGCGGTCATCATGCCGCGCCCTGAAAGGCACGGTAGAGCGTTTGCAGGTCGAACCGCGCCCCGCCTTTGCCAGCGGTGGCGGCATCCCACTGGGCGGCGATGCGCCCGTCGCGGATCAGCCCGATGCGGTCGGCGACATCGGCCGCGCCCAGCAGGTCGTGCGTCACCATCAGCACGCCGATGCCGCGCCGGCCGAGATCCTCGACCAGCGCATGAAAATCCTCCGCCGCCTTGGGGTCCAGCCCCGAAGTCGGCTCATCGAGCAGCAGCAGCGGCGCGCGGCGCAGCAGCGCCAGCGCAATCGCTGTTTTCTGGCGCATCCCCTTGGAAAACGCCCCCGCCCGCCGGTCCCACGCCGCCGGATCGAGGCGCACGGCATCGAATGCCGCCCCAATCTCGGTGGCCGCCGGCCTGATGCCGGCGATGTTGAGGAAATAGCGGACATTTTCGCGCGCGCTCAGATGATCGTAAAGCGCCACATTTTCAGGCAGATAGGCGATTGCGCGGCGCACCGCATCGGGCGCGCGCGCCGGGTCCTCGCCGCCGACCAGGATCGTGCCGCCGCTGCGTGGCAACAGGCCCAGGATCGCGGCCACCGTCGTCGACTTGCCCGATCCGTTGCCGCCAAGCAGCGCATAGACCTGCCCCGGCGCGACGCTGAGCGTCAGCCCGTCGACGATGCGCCGCCCGCCACGGTCGACCATCAGGCCATTGATCTCGACAAGGCTCATGGCCGCCCTCCAAAAGCATAGCGGAGCGTCACTGCACCCGCGCGCGGCATCCCCGGCTGCACCCAAAGCTGGGAGAAGCTGTTGGCATACCAGCGTTCGTTGAACAGGTTGGTCACCTCGCCGAACAGCTCCAGCCGCTCGCTGAGCCTTGCGGTTGCAAACAGCCGCACGAGCGTGTGCGCGGGCAGGAAAAAGTCGACCCCCGCCTCGCCCAGCCGCCGCCCGACATGCTGGACGCCCGCGCCGAGATCGAGCGGCGTGCCGCCCAGATCGAAGCGCCGGGCCAGCTGCACGTTGAGATTGTGGCGCGGGATGTTGATCAGCGGATCGCCCGCGCGGATCGCCAGCCCGAAATCGGGATCAGCGACATCGCGCCGCGCCTCGGCATCGACAAAGGCATAGGAGAACCACAAGGTCAGATCACCCGGCAGCCGCCCTTCCAGATCAAGCTCCACCCCCCGGCTGCGCGCCGCGCCGACCGGCAGCGAAAAGCCCGGATTGCCCGGATCGGCGGCGAGCACATTGCGCTTGGTAAGCGAAAACGCCGCGAGCGTGCCGGTCAGCCGCCCGTCGAACAGGCTAAGCTTGGTGCCGATTTCGGCCGAGCGGGTGGTTTCGGGGTCGAACAGTTGCCCGCGCACATCCGCGCCCAGATTGGGGCGAAAGCCCTCGCCATAAGCGGCATAGAGCGCAATGGCGGGCGTCGCATCATAGACGATGCCCGCCTGCGGGCTGAACCGGGTGCGGTCGCGCCGGCCGACAACGCCATTGGCGCGGTTGCGGCTGGTGATGGTCACATCGTCGAACCGCCCGCCCAGCCGGATCTGGAGCCGCTCGCTCAGGCGGATCTGGTCCTGCACATAGGCGCCCCAGGCCTTTTGCCGGTCGAGCCGGTCGGTCTGCGGGGCCGGCACGGGCAGCGGGAACCGGCCATAGACCGGGGCGAGCACATCGATGTCGTTGCTCGCCTGCGCGGTCGTCGTCGCGCCGATCACCGGCGGGCGGGCGCGCAGGAACAGCTGGCTGTTGTCGAACCGGTCGTAATCCGCCCCCGCCAGCAGCCGGTGTTCCAGCCCAAAGGTGTCGAACCGGCCGGCCACTTCGCCGCGCAGCACGAAATGATCGGCGGTGTATCGGCGGAAGCGGCGCTGGCGCGACAGCGAACGGCCGTCGCGGAACAGCCGCTGGCGGCCGCGCACCAGTTCGGCCTCGGTCGAAAAGCCCTCCAGCCGGGTTTCGCGGAAACTGGTGCCGAGCAACAGGCTCCAGCTGCCGCCCAGATCCTGTTGCAGTTGCAGCTGCTGGCCGGTCGCATCGGCCTCGATCGGGCCATCGCCCGGCTCGCCCAGAAATCGCCCGCGCGGCAGCGCGTCGATCCGGCCGCCAATGGCCGCGATGCCGCGATCGAACGGCACCTCGGTGCGCGTCACCTCAAGATCATAGGTGATGCTGGTGCCCGCCCAGGGGGCGAAGGTGACGGTCGGCAGAAAGCCGAAGCGGTTGCTCTCCACCGTATCGCGGAAACTGTCCGCCTGTTCGGCAAAGCCGATCAGCCGCACGGCCAGCACCTGCCCGGCGGCCAGATTGATATCCGCCTCGCCGCGCAGGCGGTCGAAACTGCCGCCGATCAGCGACAGCCGGCCATGATTGGCGAAATCGGCGCGCTTGGTGACGATGTTGACCGTGCCCCCCGGCTCGCCGCGGCCGAACAGCGCGGCATTGGGGCCTTTCAGCACCTCGATCCGCTCGATCCCCGCGGCGTCGCGCGTGCCGCCAAAGCCGCGCCCGCCATTGAAGCCGTTGACCAGATAGCCGGTCGGCAGATTGGGATCGCCGGCAAAGCCGCGCACGGCAAAGGCATCCCACAGCCCGCCAAAGGCATTCTGCCGCACCACCCCGGCATTCAGGTCGAGCGCATCGCTCAGCCGCGTCGCATTGGTGCGGTCGAGCCATTCGGTCGAAATCACCGAAATCGCCTGCGGCGTCTCGCGCAGGGTGAAATCGCCGCGATAGGCCTGACGCTGGGCGGTGACGGTGATCTGCCCGGCAGGCGCATCGGCATCATCGACATCGGCCGCCGCCGCCGGCACCGCCGCCATGCCAAGGACGAGCATCACCGCCATGCCCGATGGCGTTCCACCGCAAAACCGCATCTGTTCCGACCCCTGTTGCCGCGCCCCGTGCCGGGCGATTCATCGGGGCTAGATACAAGATAACATCACGGGCGCAAGCCGGTGTGTCGGGCGCAGGCGGAGGTTCAGAAATCCATCGTCAGGAACAATGTCGCGTTGCGCGGCGCATTGACCTGATAGCCGCCACTGCCGACGATCTGCCAGTCATAGGCGTTGGTCAGGTTGACGATGGTGAAGCGCAGCAACGCCGGGGTGCGCGCCAGCTTGAACGTATAGCGCAGCCCGGCATCGACGATCGTCCGTGCCGGCACCTCGACCCGGTTGAGCGTATCGGCCACCCGCGCGCCGCGATGCGTGGCGGCGAGCGTCAGCGCCAGCCCCTCGGCCCCCGGCACCGCATATTGGCCCGACAAAGTCAGCGTCCGCCCGGTCTGACCCAGTGCGCGGCGGCCGATCCGCCCTTCGCGCACCGGTGCGCCGGTAACGCGCGGCCGCATCAGCACCGCGCCGGCAACGATGGTCAGCCCGTCCGCCACCGTGCCGGCCGCGCTCAGCTCGACGCCGCGGTGGCGCACCTCGCCCAGCTCGGTGAACAGATTCTGCGCATCGGTGGCGAAATAGGGTTTGCTGACATCGAACAGCCCGGCGATCAGGCTCAGCTTTTCGGTCGCCTTCCAGCGCAGACCGGCATCGCTCTGCCGGGTCAGGATGGCGGGCAGCACTTCGGTGCGGTTGGCGGCGCTGTCGGGTGCGATCCCGCTTTCCTCCAGCCCGCGCGTATGGCTGGCATAGGCGACGAGGCCGGGGGCAAGGTCGAGCGCCAAGGTCGCGGTCGGCAGCCAGGCATGGTCGGTGGTGCGCGACTCCGCCGCGCCCGGGCGCAGCACCGCTTTGCGATAGCCGGTGCGCTGCAGGCCAAGGCTGATCGACCCCCGCCCCTCCCAGCGGCCGTCATAGGCAAGGCCCGCGATCCACTGGCTGACATCCTCCGCCGTCTGCACGCCGGGGGTGAACAGCGGCTGCGGCACATCGATCCGGTCGGCAATGTTCACCCGCCCGAACGACCGCCGCGCACTGCCGCCGAACAGGCTGTCGCGCAGCCGCCCGCGCAGCACCGCGTGCAACACATGGCGGCGCGGCCCGTCACGCAGCGCACGGCTCAGCCGCAGCTCGCCACTGGTGGCCGCGATCTTTTGCAGCGGATCGCGCGAGATCCGCCGCTCCGCCATGCCGTCGGGGGTCAGGTCGGCAAGGATATGGGCATATTGTTCGGGCGTGCGCGTGACCGAGCGGAACAGCCCGGCGGCCAGCGACCAGTCATCCCCCTCGCGCCAGCGCGCGAGCATGCCCGAATGCGTCACCATGCTGCGCGTATCCGCCCAGTCGGGACCGACATAGTCGCGCCGGGCGACGCGCGGCGGCAGATACGGCCCGGCAGGCAGGAACAAGGGCGTCGCTTCGCGGTCCCAGGTGTCGATCCGGCTCCAGAACGGGATGATCTCCATCCCCTCGCGCGGCCGCCAGCGCGGGGCGACGGCATAGGAGGCAAGGATCGCGCCCGCGCCGCTCGCATATTCCTCGGCAAAGCCGGCCGCCCCGGCCACGATGCTCAGCCGGTCGCGGATCACCGGGATCTGGGCATCCAGCTCGATCCGCCCGCCGCCGAACGAGTTCAGCCCGACCATCGCGCTCAGCACCGGATCATTGCCCGCCGGGCGGATGCGGTAATCGACGATGCCGGTCGGCGCGGGCAGCAGATATTGGCGCGCGGTCAGCCCGACGCGGATCGTGTTGCTTTCCACCAGCCGGTCGGTGAACGCGGCCGGCCGGTCGATATACAGCCCCTCGATGCGGATATTGTTGGCCGCCACCGGCGAAAAGCCGCGCACGTCCGAGCTGCTGTAAAGTCCGACGCGTTCATTGCCGACGCTGGTGCCGAACGCATCCTCCGCCGCGACCGCCGCATTGTCGCCGACGCGCTGCGCCGCCGCCGGGGCGGCGAGGACGATGGCCGGCACAAGGGAGGAACAAAGGACGAACCGCATGACGTTACAAGGTTACATGCCGATTTTGCGCCGCAGCGCAAGGGGGACGGAGGACGGCCGCATCCCCTGCCGCCCCGGCCGGCGACCCGCCTGGCCGCCACCTTCCCGGCCCGTGCAGCTGCGCCGATCAGATGAGCAGATGAAAGCCGGCGCGCAGACCGCGGCAGTTTCAGTCCATTTCGGATGTTTTATTGAAAACGCCCAACGCCCCGGCTGAAGCATTGGCAAGGCGGAGCGGATCTCCCGAACGCTCGGAAAGTGTGAAAAGTCAGAGATCTGGAGCAGCCGCCTCCTGCTGTCTCCGAAGAAGCGGCGGCGGGATTGGCGGCGGGCGCGCGCAACCGCGCCGCCCTGCTCCAGCCTCCCCCCGGTCAGGCGCCCCCTCGGGTGCAGCCTGCCCGCGTCCGCGCCCGTCCCTCTATGGGAAACCACTACTCCGATTGGGGTATGGCAAGGCGTGACACGAGCCTGATAACGCTGGTGATTAAAGGCACCAGAGGGCATTTATTCTTGTCGATCGCGGTTGATCATTTGACGGGATTTCTGCGCCAGCTGAACGGTGCAGCGCTCAGATCGGCGCATGACCCCGATCACTGGGACGATCTTGTTCAGTCCGTGCTCGATTTCTTTGGCGCGCGCGGCGCGGCGCTGGCGATCTGCGACCTCGAATCGCAGGCCTTCATCCATGCCTCGATGCGCGGATTTGCGCTGACGTCCGACCAGATCTGGTCCCGCTACACCGCCGAACTCAGCCATACCGACATGCATCCGGAGCTGCTTGAACGGCTCGCCAGCGGATCGGTCTATACCGATGCCGATGCCTTTCCGCCCGACGACCGGCGCTCACATGCCGTGCTGGCCTGGCTCGAGCGCAAGCTGGGCGTGCGCCACCAGCTGTCGCTGGTGGTGAAGGATGGCCGCTATGCTGCCTCGCTCCAGGTCCATCGCGACGCCGGCCAGGGACCGTTCGTCAGCGGCGACCGCGAAATCATGCAGCTGATCGCGGCGGAGATCGACACCGGCCTGAAGATTTCGCTGCGCCATGCCGCCGATGTGCTGCGCTCCTACTGGAACGGCCTGACCGCGCACGGGACGCGCTCGGTCTGCCTGCTCGACGATCAGGCGCGGGTGCTGATGGCGACCGATGCCTTTATGCGCGACCTGGCGGAGACCGGGCAGCTCCATGTCCGCAACGGCCGGCTCGGCGCGACGCGGGTCATCATCCAGGCGCGGATCAGCGAGGCGCTGGAGCGCACCGCCGCCGGCCAGCGCACGGTGCCGGTGATCGTCTCGCGCACGCCGCGCGACCCGAGCTGGGTGGCGGCGGCCAGCTTTGCTCCGCTGCCCGCCGCCCGCGACACAGTATTCCTCAACCGCGCGGTCGCGCTCGTCTCGCTGGAGCTGCAGCGCCGCGATTCGACCCATATCGCCGAAACGCTGACCGAAAGTTTCGGCCTGACGCCGCAGGAGGCGCGCATCGCGGTGATGGTCGGCTTCGGTGCCAACCTGACCAATATCGCCGCGGATCTCGACATCACCCGCGAAACGGCGCGCACCCATCTGAAACGCATCTTCCAGAAAATGGGCCTGCGCCGTCAGGCGGACCTGATCCAGCTGACGTCACGGCTGCTGCGCCCCTGACCGGTGCCGAACCGTCGGGCAGGCGTCAGGCCCGCCGCGCCACGCGGCCGGGCGGCGTTTCGCCCAGCACATGGACATGGTCGAACAGCGGCAGATGATCGTCGGCATTGTGCATGATCATCACCAGAATGCGCCCCGCGGTCCGGCGGCAGATTTCGCGCATCGCGAGGTCGCAGCTTGCCGTGTCCAGATTGGCGAGCGGTTCGTCGAGCACGTAAAGATCGGCATCGAGGCTAAGCGCGAGGCCGAGAGCCACCTTCTGCTGCTGCCCGGCCGACAGCCGGTCGGGCGCGGCATCGAGAATCTCGGCGGTGTCCAGCCCGAACAGCGCGCGCAGATCGGGGTCGATCGGCAGGTCGCGCACCGGCATCGGCGGAAAACTGAGCGGCAATGTAATCCCGCTGACCCGCGCTGGCAGGGTCAGCGCGCCGGTCGACGGGGCCAGATGGCCGCACAGAATGTTGGCAAGCGTGGTCTTGCCGACACCGTTGCGGCCGATGATCAGCGCCCGTTCGCCCGGCGCGACCGCCATCGCAAAGCCGCTCAGCACCGGCCGCGCGTCATAGGAAAAGCCGATCCCGGCGGCGCGCACCTCGGCCCCCGTCGTATGGCGGCGCGGCGCGGGCGGCACCGCGAGGAACGCCGCCAGCCGGTCGATCGTCGCGCCATAGCCATGGATTTCGGCCAGCTTGCTGAAAATCTCGATCACCGTCGTCGCCGCGCGCCAGAACGCGTTCATGAACGCGATGAACGATCCCAGGGTCAGCTGATCGCGGAACACCAGATAGGCACCGACAAAGATCGAGCAGACGTCCGACACCACCATCGTCAGGTCGCTGCCCCGCTGCAAAAGCCAGACAAGGCGCGACTTGCGATAGGCCGAATCGAGCGCGGAGCCGAGGCTGCCGGCAAAACTGCCCAGCGTCCGCGGCACCAGCCCGAAACCGCGCACGACCTTGAACGCGCCGACCGCGCGGGTGAGGATATCGACCACCGCCGCCTCGCTGTCGCGTTCCACCTCGGTCAGGCGGCGGATGCGGCGGCTGACCAGCAGGCTGACGGCGGTCGACACCGGGATGATCACCATCAGGATCGCAAAGGCCTGCCACGACAGATACAGCAGCACCGCGATCAGCAGCACAAAGGTGGTGCCGCTGACCGCGATGGCGCGCACCGTCGCCAGCATCGGCACCAGCCCGTCGCGCACGTCGGAGCGGATGCGGGCGACATAATAGCCGCTGCCCTCGCGCATCAGCGTCCCGTAATCGCGACTGAAATAGGCGCTGAGCAGCCGGTCGCTCACCCGCGCGACGATGCGGTTATCGACCCTGAGCTTCCACAGCGACACGCCATAGTTAAGAATGTTGATGCCGACGCCCAGCGCCAGATAGCCAAGGCCGAGCCAGACGAAATGCGCAAAGCTCTCGCGCACCGACACCGCGTCGAAAATCGCCTTCATCAGCAGCGGATGCAGCACCGCCTCGCTGCCCGTGACCAGCGCCGCGCACAGCATCACCAGCAGATAGGCCCCGCGCTGATCGCCGAGCAGGCCGACAAAGTTGCGCATCGTCATGCGACCGCAAACCCGTCGAGCGTGTCGAGGCAGAAGGCATCGCCGATCAGGCGGCGGCGGCGGTTGAGCGTCCTGACGACGCCGGCCAGCCCGGTCGCATAGTCGCAGGAAATGCGGAACAGGTTTTCACCCGGCATCGCCAGCCCGTCCTCGGTCTTGAACAGATAGAGGTCGAGCAGCCCCTGCACCGGCCGCCGCGCCATCTCCAGATACCGGGCGTCGCCCGAATAGAGATGCGCGTCGGTCAGCACATCGACAAAGCCCGACAGACCATAGATCAGCCCCGGAAAGCCCGAATATTTGCGGTCGAGATCGGCAAGCAAAGGCCCGATCCGGTCGATCCGGCCATAACGGATCGCGACCTTGGCGATGCCGGCACTGCCCTGTTCGATATATTGTTCGAGCGTCGTGCGATTGTCCGGCGATTCCGGAAAGCTGACGATGCCGGGTTCGACCTCATGGCCGAATGCCAGATCGAAATCGAGCGCCGCCTCGCCCAGCGCGCGCCATTCGGGCGCGTCCAGGATCTGCGACAGCCGGAGCAGGAACAGCGCGACCCCGCTCTGCCCATAGCCAAAGCCGATGCGGATGCCGCCGCCATCATGCCAGTGCACGCCGCCGGCGTCGCGCCGGGCAGTGTCGCGCAGCGCCCCTGCCAGTTCGACGGCCCGCGCCAGATAGGCCGCATCGCCAAGCTGCCGGTGGGCGGCGAGGTTCACCATCCCGATGCCCGCCATGCCGTAATAAAGCGAATGGTGGCCATAAGCGAGCGGGCTGGCATTGGCGTGGTCGAGGAAGCGGCGCGCGCCGTCGGGATCGCCGCTGCCCAGCAGGGCAAGCGCCATGCCGGCGGTGCCGATCAGCAGGCCCGGCGGCAGATCGTCGGGATCGACGGCCATGATCTCGTGCCGGAACCGCTCAAGCGCCGGGGTGGGCAGCGCCACGCCGACGCTGTGCAGCGTCGCCACGATCCCCGATGCGCCGAACCCGAAGCCGAGCGGGTTGCTGTGCAGCCCATAAGGATCGATCGGAAACAGCGTGTATTTGTCGTCAAACCGGCAATTGGCGGTGATGAACCCGGCCAGCCCCCGCTCGACCTCACCCAGCGCCGGTTCGGACGCTGCGCCCCCGGCCCGGTCGGGCGCGACCCGTGGCAGCGGCGCCGCGATGCGTGCCGGCCCGTCGAGCAGGGCCAGCGCCTGCCGGCAGGTCAGGCGCTGGCCGATCAGCCCGCGCGCCACCTCCAGCACCGGGGTGTCGGCCCAGCCGATATCAGCAACCAGCACCGGCAACACCGTGTCGAACACGTCCTCGCGCAGATGCGCCATCGCCGCGATCGGGAACATCGAATACATCATGATCACGCCGACCGCGTAGATATCGTCGGCAAAGCTGTTTTCGCGCGCGCGCCCCGCGGCGGCCGAACGGAAACCGGGCGTATGAATGTCCTGCGGCGTATCCAGCCCCGGCCGGAACGCGCCCTCGAAATCGATCAGGCGGACCGTGCCGCTGTCCTTGTCGACCAGAATGTTGGTGGGCGACAGATCACCGATCACCACCCCCCGGCCATGGATACGGTCGACCGCCATCAACAGGCTTTTGAAGATGCCGATATAGATGCGGTAGAAATCGGCGCTCTGCGCGACGGTCGGATTGACGCGCAGCAGCGGCGTGTTCAGCAGCATCACGTTGCGGATGTCGTCGCCGTCCAGCTTCTGCTCGACCAGATAGAGATTTTCCCAGTCGCGGAAGGTGGCATGGACCTCGGGCACGATGCCCAGCCCAGCGAGCGTGCGCAGGATTTCCGCCTCATGCGCCAGCCGGTCGGTCGCGTCCTGGCCGCAGGCGCTGAGTTCGACGCCGGGCCGCGCTTCCTTGACGATCACGTCGCGCCCGGCCTGCGTATCATGGGCGACATAAACGCCGCCGGTGTTGGAAAATGACAGGGCGCTGCGCACGACATAGCGGCCATGATCGAGCGTCACCGCATCGCCAGCGTCGTCGGTGTGCGGATCGGCGGGATCGGGCGGATACAGGTCGGGCACCCAGTGGGGCAGCTCGAAATAGGGCCGGCGCTGATCCAGCACCTCCTCCCCGTCCGGAGAGGTCAGCACCTCGAGCCGGCGGCCAAGGCAGTCGAGCCGCCGGGTCGCGCGCATCCCGCCATAGCGGTAATAGAGGCAGCGGCTGTCCCGGTAGCGCCGGTCGGACAGGATATAGGACCCCTGACAGTCCTTGAGCGCGACATAGGCGCTGTCGATGAACTCCTGAAACTCGTCGAGGCTTTTGGGGTAGATGGTGATGAACTTGCCCGATCCGCCGCGCGTCCAGCGCTTCGACGTCATCAGCCGCAGGGTTTCGACATCGTTGGCGAACTTGAACTGGATCCGCCGCGCGATGGCGAGCGTGGCGATCCGGGTCAGGATGTCGCGGGCCGACATGTTGGTCGCCGAGACATGGATCTTCCAGCCCTGAGCCAGCAGCTCCGGCTCCCCGTCCTGCGGCACCGGCATGACATGGGTCCACACATCGGCGCGGCGCACCTGCCAGGCGGCGCCCAGCGGCTCCAGCATCGGCCGGACCAGATCGAGCAGCTCGTCGCTCGGCGTGTAATGCGTGTAGTTGAGCTCGTAGAACCGGTCGTCGGACCCGAGATAATAGGTCTTGTCGACATGGCGCATGTCGCGCAGCGAGCTAATCGTGGCCAGCATGGATCACCCGGACAAAAACGCGCAGCAGCACAGCCGGGCGCGGTCTGCGCGTCGCGGCGGCCGGCACTGTCGAAGACGGAGGCGGCAAGTCGGCAGTGGCGCCGTCCCCGGACGACGCCACTGCCGGGCGGAGACCGGTCGACCTGCCCGGCGCACCGGGCCGGTCGCGCGGCCATCCCGCCTGATTAGCGCTGGGCGCTCTTCTTGCAGCAGTCGGAGGTCGAGCTGCCGGTGCTCAGCGCCGAGCTGGGCGAGTGGGTCTGATCGGGGGCCATGCGCTGCAGCTTCAGGATACGGTTCATGTTGTTTCACCCTTTTTTGAATACGACTTCAACATTTGCATGTTGATGAGTCGCCAGAGCCAGACCATCCGGCTCCGGCGCGCAATCAACTGACAGGGTGACTGACCGTCAATATTAGAAGATTGCCGTTTCGGACTGAAGATTGTCCGCAACGGACCGACATGACACATATCGCAGAGCAAATATGCGAACGGCGCATATGGATGAATAATCCTTATTGCACCGATCCGACATCCGCCGGACGACAGGTGGCCAGCAGATCAGGGCTGGGACGGGCGCGGCAGTTGCAGGGTGAACAGCGCCGACGGTCCCGGCCGCACCGTCAGCGTGCCGCCATGCGCCTGCGCGATCTGGCGGGCAAGGCTGAGGCCCACCCCGGTCCCGTCCGCCTTGCTGGTCTGGAAGGGCCGGAAGATCCGCCCCGCCTGTTCGGGGGCGACCCCGGGGCCATTGTCCTCGACGGTAATCACAAGGCTGGCGGGATCGCGGCGCAGCATCAGCCGCACCTGCGCGTCGCGGCCGCGCGCGGCCGTCGCCGCCTCGGCCGCATTCTGCAACAGCGCCCACAGCGCCTGGCCGATCTGGTCGCGGTCGAGCGGCCAGACGCCCTCCCCGGCCGCCGTCACCGCCAGCGCCACCTCGGGCCAGCGGCTGGCGAACAGGCGCGCCATGTCCCCGGCCAGTTCGGCGACCGGCACCGGCTCCGGCCGGGGCGGCGGCAGGCGCGCCAGTTCGCGATACGCCTCGGTGAAACGCTGCAGGCTCTCCGCCCGCCGGCCAAGCGTCGTCAGGATTTCGCGCAGCAGCGCGGGGTCCGCCCCGCCTGCGTCCAGCACGGCCTCCCCGCTTTCCGCGAGCGACACGATGGGCGCAAGGCCGTTCAGCAGCTCATGGCCAAGCACATGGATCATCTCCGACGACGCCCGCGCCTCGGCCGCCTGCGCCTCCTGCTCGACATCGATCAGCGACGCGACGGTCCGCCCCGGCCGGGCACCGCCCAGCTCGACCCGGTCGATGCGCCACTGCCGCCCTGCATAGCGGACATGATGCGCCGCCGGATCGAGCAGGTCGGCCGGCACCGGCAGGATGCGCTCGTCCGTCCCGAACAGCTGGCGCGCGGCGCGGTTGAGCGCGCGCACCTGGCCGGCGGCGATTTCCACCATCGGCACCGGCGCGCCGTCGAGGATCAGCCGGTCGAGCGCGATGTCCGCCACCGGCTCGGCCGCCAGCTCGGGCGCAGCCGCCAGCCGCGCGACGAACCGCAGGCCGGCCACCACCAGCCCGAACGCGGCCAGCACCGCCCCGGCGAGCAAGCCCCAATAGCCGGCCGCGACGGCAAACTGCCCGGCCATGCCGCAGCCGATCAGGCCCAGCGCATGGCCGGCGACAGGGCCGACCGCCGGCACCCGCCGGTCAAAGCCCATAGCGCGCCATCCGCCGGTAAAGCGCCCCGCGGCTGAGGCCCAGTGCGGCGGCGGCGCGCGACACATTATGGCCATGCTCCTTAAGCGCCGCGCGGATCATCGTCTGTTCGGCATCGGTCAGGTCGAAACGCGGCGCAGGCGGCGCGCTGTCGGCACAGGCCGGACCGGCAGGATCGAGCATCGCGGTGTCGATCCGGCCATCCTCGGCCAGCACCACCGCCCGCTCGACCGCCAGCGCCAGACCGCGCACCTCGTCCGGCCACAGGGCGACACGTAATGCTGCCTCGGCCGCGGGCGTAAACACCGGCTGCGGGCGGCCGAACCGGTCGGCCGCGATCCGGGCGAAATGCCGCGCCAGCCGCAGCACATCGTCGCCGCGCCGCGCCAGCGGCGGCATCGCCAGCTCGACCGTCGCCAGCCGGCGGCGCAGCGCCGGGGTCAGGCCATCGACCGTTGCCGCGACCGTCAGGCAGCGCAGCCCCGGTGCCAGCCGGTCGGCCAGACTGTCCTGCGCGACCGGATCGAGCGCGTCGGGATGACGCAGCAGCACGGTGCCGGTGGCATCGGCGAGCGCGGCCAGCCGGGCCGGATCGCGCACATCGACCCGGCTGACCGGCATGGCCGCATCGGGCGACGCCGCATGGATGGCGCGCGCCGCCAGCGTGCGCCCGCTGCCGGGCGGGCCGGTGACCGTCATGCTCGCGCGGGTCGGCCCGACCCGCGCGATCAGCGCGCGCACCTCCGCCATGGCCGCACTCTCGCCGATCAGCGCCGGCGGCGGCTCGGCCGCGCTGGCGGGCGCGGCGGGCATGGCAGGTGTCAGCGCCGCCGGGGCGGCAATCGCGGCCCGCACCTTGGCGATCAGATCGGCGTTGCGCCACGGCTTCATGATGAAATCGCGTGCGCCGGCCTGCATCGCCGTCACCGCGATGCGGATGCCGCTGTGCGCTGTGATCACGACGACGCAGGCCTGCGGATCGGCGGCGATGATCCGGCGCAGACAGGCCAGCCCCTCCGCCCCGTCCGCCGCCCCGGCGGTGAAGTTCAGATCGAGCAGGATCGCATCATAGCGCCGGCGGGCCAGCGCCGACCACGCCTCGTCAGGTCCGTTTGCCCAGTCGACAGCATCGCCGTTAATCCGGAACGCAATCGCCACCGCCCGCGCAATCTCCGGATTGTCGTCGATCAGCAGAATCGTCGCGCCGCTTGACACGTCCACCGCCTGTCCATTTGCGGACACACTGTCCGCATCTGGACGGGCATGGTCTTGGGCACCCTCGATTTCGCGTTCATTCATAGGCATTTAGTCTTTCCGGCCGATCTCGGCGATACTGTCCGGCATGATGACCGAACAGGCGATGCAATCAACCGATTTCCCCGGCGCGGGAATGGACCGGCGGGTCGCGCGTTCAGCACGGCCCTTCTGGCGGCGGCGGATATTCTGGATCGCCGCCGGGCTTGGACTGGCGGCGCTGCTGATCTGGCGCATGCCGGCGGGCGGATCGGTCGACATGGCGGCCGCGGATCTTGAAACCGGCATGGTCCGCCGCGCGCCCTTTGCCGATTATCTGCCGGTGCGCGCGGTCGTTGCCCCCCGGATCAGCACTTTGGTGGGCGTGCTGTCGGGCGGGCAGGTGGAAAAGCTGCTGGTTCAGGACGGGGCGCTGGTCAGCGAAGGCCAGCCGCTGGCGCAGCTGAGCAATCCCGCGCTCGAACTGGATGTGCTGACGCGCGAGGCGCAGATCGCCAGCCAGCTTGGCGGCGTCGCCGGTGAAGGGCTGAGCATCGAACGCAGCCGCCTCGACCGGGCCGAACAGATCGCCCAGGCCAGCTACAGCTACATCAAGGCCAAGCGCGATCTGGCGATCCGCGAACAGCTGCGCGCGCAGGGGTTCCTGTCCGACGAAGGGGTGGCAAGCTATGCCGAAGAGGCCGCCTATCAGGAAAAGCGGCTGGCGCAGCTGCGCGCGGGCGGCGCGGCCGAAGCCGGCATCACCCGCACCCAGGCCGCACGGCTGGAGGATACGCGGCAAAGGCTGGTCAAAAGCCTTGCCGCACTCCGCGCCGGGCGCGATGCGCTGGTGGTGCGCGCCCCGGCCGCCGGGCGGCTGACCAACTTCACCCTGCAGCCCGGCCAGTCGCTCAAGGCCGGGGATCCCGCCGGCCAGGTCGACAGCGAGGGATCGTGGAAGCTTGAGGCCGATGTCGATGAATATCACCTCGGCCGCGTCGCCACCGGCCAGGCGGCGCGCTTTGCCGGCGGGCGGCTGACGGTCGCCCGGGTGCTGCCCACGGTCCGCGACGGGCGTTTCCGCGTCGAACTGGCCTTTGCCGCCCCGCTGCCGGGGCTGAACCGCGGCCAGACGCTCGACGTGCGCATCACGCTGGGCGGCACCGCCCCGGCGCTGGTCGCGCCGGTTGGCGGCTGGCTGGAGGATGGCGGCGGCGGCAGCGTGTTCGTGCTCGACGCCGATGGCCGCCATGCCCGCCGCCGCGCGGTTCGCGTCGGCCGCCGCAACCCGCAACAGGCGGAAATCCTGTCCGGCCTGCGCGCGGGCGAGCGCATCCTGCTGTCCAACCTGTCGTCCGTGAAGGGCGACGTCATCAACATCCGCTGACAAGGGAGGGATCGATGATCCGTCTGGAAAACATCCAGCGCCGCTATGTTTCTGACGAGGTCGAGACGACCGCGCTCGCCAATATCGATCTTGAGGTCGAAGCCGGCGAGTTCGTCGCCATCATGGGGCCGTCGGGGTGCGGCAAATCGACGCTGCTCAACACGCTGGGCACCGTCGACCGGCCCAGCGCCGGCCGCTATCTGTTCGGCGACCGCGATCTGGCCGCGCTCGATGAGAAAGCGCTGGCCCGGTTCCGCGCCGAACATCTGGGCTTTGTGTTCCAGAGCTTCAACCTGATCGACGAGCTCACCATCGAGGAGAATGTCGCGCTTGGCCTTGCCTATCGGCGCGATGCGGCCGACCGGCGGGCACGGGTGCGCGCGGCGATGGACAAGGTCGGCATCGCCCACCGCGCGCGCCATTTCCCCCACCAGCTGTCGGGCGGCCAGCAGCAGCGCGCCGCCATCGCCCGCGCCATTGTCGGCGAACCGCGGCTGATCCTGGCGGACGAGCCGACCGGCAATCTCGACACCGCCAATGGCGAGCAGGTGATGAAGATCCTGACCGGGCTGAACGACGAAGGGGCGACCATCGTGATGGTCACCCATTCGCCCAGCCATGCCGACATGGCCAAACGGCGGATCGACATGCTCGACGGGCGCATCATCGCCTCGGCCGCGCGCCGCCACTGAAGGGGACCGTGATGACCGGCCTGTCGCTGATCAACTTCACCCGCGGGCTGACCCGCCACAAGCGCGAGGCACTGCTCACCATTGGCGGGCTGGCGCTCGGCATCGCCGCGTTTCTGGTGCTTGGCCTGTATGTCCATTTCCAGACCAGCTTCGAAAAATGGCTGCCCGGCCATGACCGGGTTTATCTGGTGCAGACCGAATGGCGGCGCGCCGACGGGCCGTTCACCGGCACATTGCCCTATACGATGGGCGGTCTGCTCGAACAGCTGAAGCAGGACTTTCCGGGGCTGGTCGGCACCCGTATCCAGGGCGGCGAAGCGGGCGGCAGTGTCATCCATGACGGGGCGGCCGTGCTCGACGACATCGCGCAGGTCGATGCCGATTTCCTGCGCGTGTTTCCGCTGACCATGCAGCGGGGCGATCCGGCGACCGCGCTTGCCGATCCCAATGCGGTGGTGATCAGCGCCACGGCGGCGCGGCGCTATTTCGGCACCGCCGACCCGATCGGCCAGACGCTCACGATCACGCTGGAAAAAACCGCCAGCTACCGCGTCACCGGCATATTCGAGGACCTGCCGGACAATACCGATCTGCGCTTCACCATGCTGACGCGCATCCCGGCGGTGCATGGCGAGGACTGGTGGTACAAATGGGGCAGCACGGCGGTTGCCACCTATCTGCGTTTTCCCCAGCCCGATGCCGCCCGCGCGTTTACGCAGCGGCTGCCGGGCTTTGTCGACCGGCGCGGCTTTGCCGATCTGGGGCCGAACGCGTCGGACACGGTGGCGCTGAAGCTGCTGCCGATCGCCGATCAGCATCTCCATCCCGCCGGCAAGGAGGGCGCGTCGCTCCGGCTCACGGTCGCCACGCTCGGCCTGGTCGGGCTGCTGACGCTGGCGATCGCGGCGGTCAACTATGTGAACCTCGCCACCGCGCGGGCCGGGCTGCGCGCGCGCGAAGTGGCGGTGCGCAAGGTGCTGGGCGGGGATCGGGCCGCGCTGATGCGGCAATTCCTGACCGAATCGGTGCTGACGGCGGCACTGGCCACGCTGATCGGGCTGATCCTGACCGAACTCAGCCTGCCCTTCGTCAATGCCGCCGGCGGCCTGTCGCTCGCCATTCCCTATGCGCTGGTGCTGCCCGCGCTCGCGTTGCTGGCGGTGGTGATCGGCGTCGTGGCGGGGCTTTACCCGGCGCTGCTGCTGTCGGGCTTTCCCCCGGCTCAGGTGCTCGCCTCGGCGCGCACGCCCGGCGGCGGGCGCAGCGGGGCGCGCATCCGCGAGGCGCTGGTCGTCGTGCAGTTCGCGCTCGCCACGGCGTTCATCATCTGCGCGCTGGTGCTGATCGCGCAGATGCGCCACGTCCGCGCGACCGATCTGGGGTTTGAGCGCGACGGCCTGCTGGTCGTGTCCTCGCTCAACTATAGCGACCTTGAACCCGGGCCGACGGCGCGGCTGATGGCGGCGTTCCGGGCCGTGCCCGGCGTGTCGGCGGTGACCACGGCCGATGCGGCGGTCGGCGGGCTGGGCAACAACAATCTCGACAATTTCGCCATTCCCGGCCGGCCCGGCACCGGCCCGGCGCTGCGCCGCACGCTGGTCGGCAGCGATTTCTTCGCCGTCTATCGCCCCCGGCTGCTCGCCGGGCGGCTGTTCGACGAGGCGCGGCGCACCGACGATGCCGCCGGCATCCCGCCCGAGGGCGAGCGCAACATCGTCATCAACCGCACCGCCGCCGCCCGGCTGGGCTTTGCCGCGCCGCAGGACGCGATCGGCAAGACCTTCCAGACGGAAGGGCCGCGCACCATCATCGGCGTGATCGAGGATCTGCGCTTCGGCTCGCCGCGCCTGCCCAGCGATCCGGGCTATTACATGGCGTTTCGCGGCGTCGCGCCGTTTCCGGTCGTGACGCTGCGCTACCGGGGCGAGACGCGCCGGGTGATCGAGGATGTGCGGGCGGCATGGCAGCAGATCCTGCCGCAGGTGCCGTTCATCGCCGACACCGGCGAAACGCATCTGCGGCGGCTCTATCAGGACGATGACCGGGCGGGGCGGCTGTTCGCCATCGGCACGGGGCTGGCGGTGGTGATCGGCTGCCTTGGCCTGTGGGGGCTGGCGGCGTTCGACACCCAGCGCCGGGTGAAGGAAATCGGCATCCGCAAGACGCTGGGCGCATCGTCGGCCGACATCGTCCGGCTGCTGGTCGGGCGGTTCGTGCGGCCGGTGCTGGCCGCCAATCTGCTCGCCTGGCCGCTGGCCTTTGTCGCCGCGCGGACCTGGCTGGCCGGGTTTGATGACCGCATCGCGCTGTCGCCGCTGTTCTTCGTCGCGGCGAGCGCGCTTGCAGTGCTGATCGCGGTGCTGACCGTGATCGGCCATGCCCTGCGCGCCAGCCATGCCACCCCGGCATGGGCGCTGCGCCATGAATAATCGTGCCTGCGTGGCGGCGCTGATGCTGTGCCTCGCCAGCCCATGTGCAGCAGAGACGCTGCGCGAGGCGATTGCCGCCGCCTATGCCGGCAACCCGCAACTGGCCGAGGCCCGCGCCCGGCAGGACGCGCTGGCCGAAACGCCGAACCAGGCCCAGGCGCTGGGCCGGCTGACCGCCGATCTGAGTGGTGCCGGCGGCTATAGCCGGTTCGACAACGGCACCGGCGGCACCGGCGCGATCACCGCCAACCTGCCGGTCTGGACGGGCGGGCGGGTGCCGGCGGCGGTGCGTGCCGCGACGCAGGATGCCGCCGCCGGTGCCGAGGCAGTGCGCGACACCGAGGCGGCGGTGCTCGAAACCGTCGTCGCCGCCTATGCCGAGCTGCTTTATGCGCAGCAGGCGGTGGCGGTGGCCGAGGCCGATATCGAGCTGCTGGCTCAGCAGGTCGCCGAGGCGCGGTCGCGCTTTCAGCTGGGGCAGGCCGCGCGCACCGATGTCGCCCAGTTCGAGGCGCAGCTTGAATCGGCCCGCGCGGATCTGGCGGTGGCGGAAAGCGAAACCGCCGCCATCGCCGCAGTCTACCGCGCCACCATCGGCGCGGACCCCGGGCGGCTGGAGGCGACGCCGCCCCCGCCCGCCGCCCTGCCCGGAACGGTTGCGGCGGCGCGCGCCAATGCGCTTGCGGCCAATCCCGTCGTCCGCCGCCAGCGGCTGGCCACGACGGCGGCGGCAGCGCGGATCGACCGCGAACGTGCCGAGGGTAATCCCAATCTGGGGATCGGCGCCAGCTATGGCTATGCCGTCAACGACCGGCTGGCCGCATCGCCCAATGTCGCATCGGCCAATCTGGTGCTGCGCCTGCCGCTGTTGACCGGCGGCCTTGTCGCCGCGCGCGTGCGGGCGGCGCGGGCGGATTATCGCGCCGCCGGATTTGCCACCATCGCCGCCGAGCGCGAGGCCGTCCGGCTGGCGGAGACCGCATGGGCCAATCTGATCGCGGCGCAGGCGCGGGCCGAGGCCAATGCCCGCCGGGTCGCCGCCGCCGAACTCGCTTTGAACGGCGTGCGCGCCGAATATGGGTTTTCGCTGCGCACCACGCTCGACATCCTGATCGCCAACGGGTCGCTGCGCGCGGCGCAGCTCGCCCTTGCGCGCAGCCGCAGCGACATCCTGATCCAGCAGGCGGCGCTGCTGCGCGCAACCGGGCTGCTCGGCCCCGACAGCTATTGAGCGGCGCGCCCAGGGATCAGCGGCCGGCGATCAGCGGCCAGCGATCAGCGGCCGGCGGGGCAGGTGATCCGGGCCTTGCCGACGCTGCGGATCGCGCAGACAGGCCGGCCGCTGACGACGACCCGGCCCGAACCGGCGACGGTGCCGGTCGCAGGCCCGTCGACCCGCGCAGCGATCATGCCGGTGCCGGCCAGCGTCACGGCAAGGCTGTCGGCCCGCGCCTGTGCCGCGTCCACATCGCCCCGTCCGGCCAGCGCGATGACCAGCCGGCCGAGCGTTCCTGATGCGTCGATGCGGCCCTCGCCGGGCAGCGCCAGCCGGGTTTCGTCCATGCGCAGATCGCGCAGCGTCACCTGACCCCGCCCGGCCAGAGTCACGGCAAGGCCCGGCCCGGCCAGCGGCCCGATGGCGATCCGGCCCTGTTCGATCAGCCTGACGCGCGTGATCGCCGGGGCGGTGACGCGGATATGCAGCCGCCCGGGATCGCCCATCGGCGGACACGCGGCCCGGCCGGTGACGACGATCTCGTCCCGCCCCTCTCCCCGTTTGGCGTCCCCTTGGTCCCCGGCCCCGCGTCCGCGCCGGCCGGCCCAGCCGATCACCAGCCGATCGCCCGCCACCGTCGCCGTCAGGCAGCGCAGCAGCGCCGCCTCCCCCGTCGCCTCGACCCGGGTCGTCGCCGCCTGTGCGATGGTCAGCGTCGCATTGGCGGCGAGATCGACCGCCTGAAAGGCCGCAACCGGATAGTCGCGCGTCGCCGGCCCGGCCGCGCCGTCGAGCATGACCGCGAGCATCGCCGCCACGCGCATCGCATCCTCCCTATCTGTATTATTCAGGCAATACAGTTAGGGGAGACCCGGTCAAGCGCCCCCCGGGCGGGAACTGATCCGCAATGGCGCTAATCATTGCCCGGCAGCAGGAATGATGCGGCAATCCCCAGCATCAGCAGCGCGAACGTCCGCCGGACCAGCCGGGTGCGCCCGGGATCGGCCAGCCATACCTGCGCCCGGCTGCCGGCCATCACGATCCCGCAATGAATGAGCGTCGCGATCGCCGCGCTGATCCCCGCCAGCAGCAGCGCATTGTGGAGCGCGAGCGTCGCACCGCCCAGAAACTGCGGCGCCACCACGACGAAGAACAGATAGGCCTTGGGATTGAGCAGGTTGATCAGCGCCCCGGCAAGAAAGGCGCGGCGCTCGACATGGCCGGCGATGGCCGGCGCGGCCCCGGCACCCGCCCCGCGCCATGTCTCGACCGCCAGCCACACCATCATCGCCGCCCCGGCAAGGCGGAGCGCGGTCAGCAGGCCCGGCTGCGCCCCAAGCAGCGCCGCCAGCCCCAGCGCCGCGAGCACGCCGTTCGCCAGCAGGCCGAGCGCGACGCCGGTGACCGCCGCAAAGCCCGCGCGCCGCCCCTCGGTCGCGGCCAGCCCGGCCAGCCACGCCATGTTGGGACCGGGCGTCAGTTCGATGACCAGCACCGCAAGCGCAAAGCCGACAATGTCCAAAGCGGGCCTTTCGTCAGACCGCCGTGCCGGCCAGCCGCCCGATGCCGGCGGTCAGCGCCATGGCGAGCGCGCCCCAGAACACCACCCGCGCAACCGGCCTGCCGGCGGCCGCGCCCCCGGCGCGCGCGCCAACCGCCCCCAGCAGCGCAAGGAACAGGATCGCGCCCCCCGCCTGCCCGGCCATCATCCATGCCATCGGCAGCATCAGCGCCAGCAGCAGCGGCAGCGCCGCCCCGGCGGTGAAGGTGGCGGCGGAGGCGAGCGCCGCCACCACCGGACGCGCGGCGATGGTGTCGGTGATGTGCAGCTCGTCCCGCGCATGCGCGCCCAGCGCGTCATGCGCCATCATCTGCGTGGCGACGCGGTCGGCCGTCTCGGCATCCACCCCGCGCGCGCGGTAGATCGCGGCCAGCTCGGCATGTTCGAGCGCCGGGCTGCTCACCAGCTCGGCCCGCTCGCGCGCCAGATCGGCGGCCTCGGTATCGGCCTGGCTGCTGACCGACACATATTCGCCCGCCGCCATCGACATCGCCCCGGCGACCAGCCCCGCCACGCCCGCGACGAGCAGCGCCTGCCGGTCGGCCCCGGACGCGGCGACGCCAAGCACGAGGCTCGCGGTCGAGACGATCCCGTCATTCGCCCCCAGCACGGCGGCGCGCAGCCAGCCGATACGGGCCACCAGATGGGCTTCGTCATGCAGGGGCATCGTCGGCATCGTCCTTTGCCGCGATCATCGCCGGATCGATCAGTTCGTCAAGGAACAAGGCGATCAGCGCCGACCAGGCCCGGTGCGGCATGCGCCCGCGCCGGAAACGCTCGCCACAGTCTTGGTGCGCCCGGCGGGATTCGAACCCACGGCCCCCGGATTAGGAATCCGATGCTCTATCCTGCTGAGCTACGGACGCACGCGGGGTTTTCCTGCCCCGCGATGCGCCGGCGGTCAATCAGAAGAACAGCTTGCGGAACTGAAGCCTGACAGTCCGGCCGAGCGGGTCGAGCAGGTCGGGCTGGAACGACAGCGGGATGCGGCCCGATGCGTCAGTGACCTGCTGGCGCGCGTTGAACACATTGTCGACCGCAAAGGTCAGCCGTGTGCCGCGCAGGAACGGCCGGCCGCGCACAACCGACGGGATCACACCCAGATTGGCGAACAGCCGCAAATTGACGGTGCCGATCGCCCCGAAGCGCAGCGCATCGCCATTGGCCTCGTCGACGCGCGTCGCGCTCTGCCAGTTGGCCGACAGGCGCATGCCCAGCCCGTTCTGGAAATAGCCGCCCTGCACCTCGACCCGGTGGCGCGGCGCGCCGCCGCGTGCGCCGATGGCGTCGCCGTTCAGCAGATCAAGGCTCGGCCCGCCCTCGGCAATCAGGATGCGGTTGCGGAACTGGACGGTGTGGAACACGGCAAACTGCGCCCGGCCGCCAAACTGGCCGCCGCGCCCGCCGCCAAAGGCACCGGGGGGCGGCCCGCCCGGCGGGGGACCGCCCGCACCCTGACCGGCTCCGCCCTGACCTGCTCCGCCTGGACCCGCACCGCCCGGCCCACCCGGCGCAGCCCCCGGTCGCCCGAACGCCCCGGCCTCGCGCAGCGCCTGAAAACGCGCCGGATCGGCCTTGAGCGGGATCGACAGGTTGATGCCCCAACGCAGCTGGCGCGTCGTTTCGCGCGCGAAATTGACCGGCCGGGCATCGACCTGCACCAGCCGCCCGGTCGCATCGCGCAGGAACCGGTCGGGGAACGCCGCTTCGATGGCGGCGGTCGGGTTGGGCAGCGAGGCGATGGGATTGTCGATCCGGCTGGCGACATAGTTCGCCGTCAGGCTGACATCGGCCTTGCCGATCGTCGGCCGCAGCGTCAGGCCGAACTTGGTCACTTCGCGATTGTCGCCCAGCAGGCCGCGATTGCCGCCGGTCAGCTGCGTGACCAGCACCGGCACGCCGGTGACGAAATCGAACACGCGCACATCGGGGACGGCGATCTGCGGATCGGCCAGCTGCTGCGGGCTGGGGGCTTCTTCCTCATTGGTGTGCGACACGACGATGTCGACAATCGGCACCGGCGACCAGCTCAGCCCCGCGCCCCAGGTGCGCAAAGTGTCGAAATCCGACAGCCGGCGGACCTGCAGATTGCCATTGACCGACAGGTCGCCCACCGCCGCGAGGATGCCCCGCCGCCGGCTGGTCAGCGGCAGATCGATGCTGACCTGCCCCGCCCCGATGTCGCGGCTGGCGCCGCCCGTCCGCGCCACCCCGGCGCGCAGCGATTCGCTGTCGAACCGGTTGCGGGTCGCGGCCAGGGTAAAGGTGGTCGACACATCGCCGGCCGGCAGCTTGAACAGCCGGCCATTGGTGGTGAAATCGCCGGTCAGAATGTCCGACACCGCGCGCGCCCGGTCGCGCGGCCCCGCGGCCTCGCTGGTATCGGTCAGCACATTGGTTTCGATCCGGTCCCAATTGCCGGTCATCGTCCATTGCCAGCCGCCCAGCGCGCCGCCCAGCGTGGTGCCGAGATGGCCGTTGAGCACGTCCCGCGCCTGGGTGCGCGGATCAAGGCCGGTTGCCGGCAGGCCGATCAGCGCCAGCGTCTCGGCACGTTCGATCCGGCCGTTGAGCGTCGCGCCCACGCCCTCGGCGATGTTGCGGCTGACGATGGTGTTGACCGAAAATGTGTCGCCGGTCGGCACCAGCGTGCGGAACCGCCCCTGATCGACGGTGCCGCCCAGATCGGACCGGTCGACATCGCGTTCGCTTTCCAGCAGCGGCTCGACGCGTTCATATTCGAACGCAAGTTCGAACCTCTTGTCATTGTCGATACGCAGGAAATCCAGATCGATCTCGCCGCGCGCGCCGCCGCCATCGGTGGCGCCGCCGCCCTCGACCTCGCCCGTCACCGCACGGAAGCGCGGCCGGAGCACGAAGTTGATCACCCGCTGATTGGCCTGAAAACCGTATTTGAGCGCCACTTCCTCGGGCAGCACATCGACGCGCGCAATCGCTTCGGTCGGCAGGTCGCGGATCTCGGCAAAGCCCGACACGCGCCGGCCATTGACCAGCACCACCGGCTGGCCGCCGCCACGCCCGCGAATGCCGCCGGTCTGCGGGCTGAGCTGCTGGAGCAGTTCGGCGACCGAGCTGACGCCATAGCCGCGAATGTCCGCCGGGCTGAGCTGAAGCTCGGGCTGGATATCGCCGATCACCGCGCCGCGTTCGCGCTGGCCGGAGACGACGATCTCGCCGCTATTGCCGTCGTCGCCGTCGCCCATTTCGCCGGTCTCGCCCATTGGCGGGCGGGACGGCGCGGGTGCCGCGTCCTGCGCATGCGCGGGCGCGAACGGCATCAGGGCGGCAAGCGCGGCGGAGGCGAACAACGCAGGTTTCAGCATGGTCGGGGCTGCTAATGACGCAAAGATGAATGAATGCTGTCGATACGATCAGTGGCGCTGATCGGGCGGCGTGACGGGAAGCGGCAGCGGCACCAGCTCGATCCCCTCATCGGCCAGCTGCCGTGCCTCTTGCGGGCTGGCCTCGCCATGGATCTGCCGCTGCTCGGCCTCGCCATGGTGCATCGCCCGCGCCTCGTCGGCAAAGCGCGTGCCGACCCATTCGGACCCGGCGAGCATCCGCGCCTGCGCACGCGCGAGCGCGGCGAGCAGCGCCTTGGGATCGAGCGGCGCGGCATTGTCGCCGGGCGCGGAGGCGGACGACACCTCGCCCACCTCTCCGCGCCCCGCGCCGGAGCCGATGCGCGGCGCCATCACCGCCTTGTCGATGCCGGCATCGCCGCACACCGGGCAGGCGACCAGCCGCCGCGCGCGCTGCGCCTCATAATCGGCCGACGAGCCGAACCACGCTTCGAACACATGGCCGGCGCTGCATTTCAGATCGAACACGATCACCGCGCCACCTCGACCGGCGGGATGGCGCGGCGATGCGCGAGCACCGGGATGCGCGCCCGGACATCGGCCAGCCGCGCGGGATCGATCTCGGCAAAGCCCAGCCCCGGCGCCTCACCCATGTCCAGCACCACCTCGCCCCAGGGATCGACGACCAGCGAATGGCCAAAGGTTTCGCGGCCATCGGCATGGCTGCCGGTCTGGGCGGCGGCGATGACGAACGCGCTCGCCTCGATCGCGCGCGCGCGCAGCATCACATGCCAGTGCGCCCGCCCGGTCGGCACGGTAAAGGCCGCCGGCACCGCAAGCAGCGTCGCCCCGGCATCGGCCAGCCCCCGGTAAAGATCGGGGAAGCGCAGATCATAACAGATGCTCAGCCCCAGCCGCCCCGGTGGCGCATCGACCGCAACCGCCCGCTCGCCCGGCGCATAGACGGCCGATTCGCGCCAGCTTTCGCCGCCGGGCAGATCAACATCGAACAGATGGATCTTGTCGTAACGCGCGGCCACCGCACCGTTATTGTCGATCACGAAGCCGCGATTGCACCGCCGCGCATCCGGCCCGTCGCCGGCAAGCGCGAGCGACCCCAGATGCACCCAGATGCCCGCCGCGCGCGCGGCTTCGCGCACCGCCGCCAGCGTCGGATCATCGGCCTCGGCGGCAAGCAACGGGGCGGAGCGGGCGCGGTCCCGGTCGATCAGGTTCGACATTTCGGGCGTGAACAGCATCGCCGCCCCGCCCGCGCGCGCCGCCGCGACCGCATCGGTGATCATCCGGGCATTGGCCGCCGGATCGAGCCCGGCGGTCATCTGGAGGAGCGCGACGCGCATCCCGGCTCAGCCGGCGACGAGCAGCGGATCAAGCCCGCCCTTCGCATCCAGCGCGGCCAGATCGTCCGATCCGCCGACATGATGGCCGTCGATGAAGATCTGCGGCACCGTGGTGCGCCCGCCGGCACGGTCGATCATCTCGGCGCGCTGCGGGCCGCCCAGCGTGATGTCATATTCCTCGAACGTCGCGCCCTTGGACGCGAGCAGCTTCTTCGCGCGCACGCAATAGGGGCATCCGAACTTGGTGTAGATTTCGACCTTCGCCACGATTGTCATCTCCGTGTCATCCGCCTGCCCCGCCCGTTGCCCAGCCTGACGCGCGCGTCAAGCCGCGCCCGGCCAGTCCGGGTCCGCCGCCGCGTCCGGCCGCACCCGCGCCCAGCACAGCAGCACCACCCGCGCCGCACCCGCCCGTTTGAGCGCGCGGGCGCAGCCATTGGCGGTGGCCCCGCTGGTATGGACATCGTCGACCAGCAGCACCGTGCGCCCGGCAAGTTCGGCCCTGCTGTCAGATGGGACGGCAAACGCCCCGCGCAAGGCCTGGTGCCGCGCGCGGCGGCCCAGCCCGCGCAGCAGCGGCGTCGCACGGCGGCGCACGATCAGCCCGGGCGCGACCCGCTGGCCGGTCTGCCGCGCAATCGCGCGGGCGATCAGCAAGGACTGGTTGAAGCCGCGCCGCCACAGCCGCCAGCGATGCAGCGGCACCGGCACCAGCAGCGCCTCCGGCTCGGCCGCAGCGTGCGCCGCCATCAGCCCGGCCATCACCCGCGCCATCGCCGGCCGGCGGCCATGTTTCAGCCGGATGGCGACGCTGCGCGCGACCGGCCCGTAATAAAGCGCGGCGCGGATGCCGTCATGATCGGGCGGCGCGGCGAGGCACGGGCCGCACCGGCTGCCCGGCAGCGCGCCTTCGGGCAAAGCCGCCCCGCAGGCAGCGCAGCCATCGCCGCCCGGAAAATCGAGCTGCCGCCAGCAATCGGGGCAAAAACCGTCAGCGGTCGCCAGCACCGCCAGACAGGCCGGGCAGCGCGGCGGCAGCGCATAATCGCGCACCAGCGCCCACAGCCTGTCCAGCATGCCGCCCCCCCTTTCCGCCCGCCCCGCTTGTCAACCACCCCGCTTGTCCCCCGCCCGCGCGTCCGGCACAAGCGCCGCCATGTCGCCTTCCCCCGCCAGCCCGCCTCCAGCCGTGCCGCAGATTTTCGACCGCGCCCGCCGCCGGCTGCGGCGTGACCGCGCCGCGCGCGATTTTGCCGCGCATGATTTCCTCCATGCCCGCATCGCCGATGAACTGCTCGACCGGCTGGATGCGGTGCGGCGGCCATTTGCGACCGCGCTCGATCTCGGCTGCCTTGACGGGCGCGTCGGCCGGGCGCTCGCCGCGCGCGGGATCGCCACTATTGCCTGCGATCCCGGTCACAGCTTTGCCGCGGCGGCGGGGGGCGTGGTGGCGGATGAGGACCGGCTGCCCTTTGCCGATGCCAGCTTCGATCTGGTGGTGGCGGCGGGCGGGCTGGACACGGTCAACGATCTGCCCGGCGCGCTGGCGCTGATCCGCCGGTGCCTCAGGCCCGACGGGCTGTTTCTGGGCGCGATGACGGGTGCGGGCAGCCTGACGCGGCTGCGCGCCGCGCTGCTGGCGAGCGAGGCCGACCGCGCGGTCGCGCGCATCCACCCGCAGATCGATGTGCGTTCGGCCGGGGACCTGCTGGCGCGGGCGGGCTTTGCGCTGCCGGTCGCGGATGGCGAGCGGCTGACGCTGCGTTACGGCGCGCTCGGGCGGCTGCTCGATGATCTGCGCGGCATGGCGGCGACCAATGTGCTCGCAGGGGCGGTGCCGCCGCTGTCGCGCGCGGCGCTGATGCGCGCCGGGGCGGCGTTCGATGCCGCCGCCGATGGCGATGGCCGCACCGCCGAGACGGTCGAGATCGTCTATATGCTCGGCTGGGCCCCCGCCCCCAGCCAGCCCAAGCCCGCCAAGCGCGGCAGCGCCACTGCCTCGCTCGCCGCCGCGCTCCGGGCCGGGCGTGGCGACGAACCGGGATCCTGAACCGACAGCACGGCCGGCTCAGCGCATGGGCAAGCCGGGCTTACTCTGCGACCACGGAATCGCTGTCGCCGGCGGGATCGTCGCCCAGATGCGCAACCAGCGCGTCGACCAGCGGCACATCGGCGGGCGGCATGGCGAGCGTGCGCAGCGCGGCCGGGCGGTGCCACGCCATCCCCGCCGCCTCGAGCGCGGCGGGCGCGCCCTGCCAGCGCTCGATCGTGTAGAGCAGCAGCAGCAGATGCGCCCGATCAAGCCCGGCACTGGCAAAGGCGAGCGGCCGGCAGTCGGCCGGATCGACGGCAATGCCCAGTTCCTCGGCCAGTTCGCGGGCCAGCGCGTCTTCCGGCGTCTCGCCGGGTTCCACCTTGCCGCCCGGAAACTCCCACAGCCCGGCCATGGCACGCCCCTCCGGCCGCTGCTGGACGAGCACGCGCCCGGCGGAATCGATCAGGGCGGCGGCAACGACAAGCAGCAGCGGGGAAGACGTCATAATCTTTCCTTAAGGGCTGCGGCCTAAACCGGGCAACGCTTTTGCCAGGGGACGCGGGCGGACATGGACAGGCATCTCATCGCGCGCATGCGCGCGTCGGAACGGGGGGCGACGGCCGTGGAATACGGCCTGCTGGTCGCACTCATCTTCCTTGCCGCGATCGGTGCGTTCCGCGCGTTCGGCGACAATGCGATCTCGATGTGGTCCAATGTTTCCGACGAGATCCAGGCCACGAACCGCAACGCCGGACGCTGATGCAACTGATCCGATTGCATCGGATTGGCCGCTCTAGGCCTTTGATTTCCCGCATTCTCCGGGCCGCATTTTGCATCCGCCCGGCTGGAAACCGCCCCCGAGCTTGATCGGGCCGGGTCGCGACATCCGGCGCATCGGACCATGCGACAAATCATGAGTTCTGAGCAGCGGGCCGGTGCCGGCAAAGGCCGGTTTCCGGGGCGCTTCCGGGCAATCGGCCGGCAACAGGGTTAACCCGCCGCACACGTCGATCCGCCCGGTTCGTCAACTCTTTTGAAACCTGTCCGGCAATAGATGGAGGCTGCCGATGAAAATCTGGCCGGGTATGTGGAATTGACGTCTAGGAGACCGGGAATGAAGACCATTCGCAACTTCATCAAGAACAGCAAGGGCGCGACCGCGATCGAATACGGTCTGATCGCCGCCCTGATCGCCGTCGCCGCCATCACCGCGCTGCGCAGCCTGGGTGGCAACGTGACCGGCACGTTCCAGAACGCCGCCAACGGCATGGCCTCGACCGCCGGCAACGGCGGCTAATCGCGTCGACCCTTATCGACACGGGAAGGCGGGGCGCCCCTGGCGCTCCGCCTTTTTTTATCCGCGCGCGCCGCTCAGCGGCGATAGACGACCAGCTTCACCCGGTCGCCGGGGCGGAGCGCGGCATCCGCCGACAGCCCGTTCAGCACCAGAAACCGGTCCAGCTGCGCATCGGCAAAGGCCATGTTCTGCGCCAGACGCTGCGGCGTGTCGCCGGGCCGCACGGTGACGATATCGATCTCGCGCACCGGAATGCGCGCCGCTTCCTCAGCACTCAGCCGCCTGACGCTGTCAATCAGCGGCTGGAACGGACCGATCCCCTGCCCCGCCGGCGTCACCGTCAGCACATGATAGGCGCGGTCGGGCGCAAAGGCATAGGCGGTGACGGTCACGTCAAGCGGCCCCTGCTGACCCGCGACACGCGCGGTTGCCGACAGCGTGTCCAGCCCGTTCACCCGCCCGCGCCGCGCCCCAGCAGGCGCGACCCGCCCGTCGCGCGACAGGCCGGCAAACACCCGCTCGACATAGGCCTGAAGATCGCCGGCAAAGGACGCGCCGGCGAACTGCGCCTGCCCGCCCGGCCCGGCGATGGTGACCGCGCGGGTGCCGTTGGTCAGCTGAAACCCCGGCGGCGCGCGGAATGCCAGCCTGAGTTCGGGATGCAGGAACGCCTGCCCATCAATCACCCCCTGCCGGGGATCATCGCCATAGATCAGCCCGTCGAGCGCGGCGAGAAACGCATCCCGGCCCTGTTCGCGCCCCGCCCCCGGATATTGCCGCGCGCGCGAAAGGGCGCGGGCGACGCGGCTGCCCGGATCGGGATGGGTGCTGGCAAAGCTTGGCAGCGTCTGGGCGGCACGGCCGGCCAGCCGGGCATCGAGCGCGCCCTGTGCGGCCAGTGCGGCGAGCACGCGCCCCATCGCCGCCGGATCATAGCCGGCACCCGCCAGATAGCGGACGCCGAGATCGTCCGATTCATATTCCTGCGAGCGTGAATAGCGCAGCGTCACCAGCTGCGCGGCCTGGCTGGCAAGCTGGGTCGCCGCCGAACTGCCGGTCAGCACGCCGACCAGCACCGCGCCCAGCGTGCCGAAGGTGCTCGCCCGGCTGCGCGATGCGCCGTGGCGGGCGGCGACATGGCCGACCTCATGGCCAAGCACGGCGGCCAGCTCGGCCTCGTCATTCATCAGCGCGAGCAGCTGGCGGGTGACATAGACATAGCCGCCGGGCACCGCGAAGGCGTTGTTGACCGGCGAATTGAGCAGCGTGACGCGGATCGCGGAGCCGGCATCGGCCAGCCCCGACTGGGCGGCGACGCGCTGGCCGATCCGCGCGACATAGCCATCCTGCGCCCCGCCATAGCTGCCGCCATATTCGTCGAGCAGCTGGGGATGGGCGGCGGCCCCCTGACGCGCCTCGGCCGCCGAAATGCCGCGCGGCGCGCGCTGGGCCTGTGCGTCGGTGACGCCCGTCACCGGAACGGTCAGCGCCAGCGCCGCCGTGGCGGCCAGAATGATCGTCCGTCTCATGCCGAAATCCGCCCCGTTGCCACCATGGGTTGATCGCAAACGACGGAATATCGTTCCGTCACGGCGATCAGATACGCCCCATAGCCAGGAACTTGGCCCGCCGGTCGGCGCGCAGCCGCTCCGCCGGCTGGCCGGCCAGCTGGTCGAGCGCCGCGCCGATCGCCTGCCCGAGCGCGCCGATCGCGCCCGCCGGGTCGCGGTGCGCGCCGCCCAGCGGCTCGGCGACGATCTGGTCGATGATGCCCAGCTGCTTCAGGTCCTGCGCGGTGATCTTCATCGCCTCGGCCGCATCGGGGGCACGGTCGGCGGTGCGCCACAGGATCGACGCACAGCCTTCGGGCGAGATCACCGAATAGACGGCATGTTCGAACATCAGCACGCGGTTGGCGGCCGCCAGCGCAATCGCGCCGCCCGACCCGCCTTCGCCGACAATCGCCGCGACCATCGGCACGCCCAGCTTCAGGCATTGTTCGGTCGCGCGGGCAATCGCCTCGGCCTGACCGCGCTCTTCGGCCTGGACGCCGGGAAACGCGCCCGATGTGTCGACCAGCGTCACCACCGGCAGGCCGAACCGGTCGGCCAGTTCCATCAGCCGGATCGCCTTGCGATAGCCCTCGGGCTTGCCCATGCCGAAGTTATGGCGCAGCCGGCTCTGGGTGTCGTCGCCCTTTTCATGGCCGATCACCATCACCCGGCGATTGCCCAGCCGCCCCAGCCCGCCCAGAATCGCCTGATCGTCGGCAAAGGCGCGGTCGCCGGCCAGCGGCATGAAATCGCTGACCAGCGCCGCGACATAATGCTTGAAATGCGGCCGCGCGGGATGGCGGGCGACCTGGGTCTTCTGCCAGGGCGTCAGCCGGGCATAGGTGTCGCGCAGCGCCCGGTCGGCCTTGGTCTCCAGCCGGGCGATCTCGGCGTCGATGTCGAGCGTGCCATCAACGGCGGTCTCGCGCAGCTCGCGCACCCGCGCCATCAGCTCGGCAATCGGTTTTTCGAAATCGAGAAACGTGGTCATAAGACCGGGCGCTAGGTCGTCCGCGCCGCCGCGTCAACGAGCGGGTGATGCGCATTGACCAGTTCGACCAGCCGGCTCGCCTCGACATGGGTGTAGATCTGGGTGGTGGCGATGTCGGCATGGCCGAGCATCGCCTGCAGCGCGCGCAGGTCCGCGCCACCCGCCAGCAAATGGGTGGCAAAGGCATGGCGCAGCCCGTGCGGCCATACCCGGTCGGGCGAAATCCCCGCCGCCGCCGCCAGCGCCTTGACGATCTGATACAGGCGCACCCGGCTGAGATGCTCCTTGCCCGAGGGGAACAGCCAGGGCTGGTCGCCCGGCACATGATCGGCCCAGCGCGCCACCGCCGCGCGGGCGCGGTCCGACAGCGGCACCAGCCGTTCGCGCCCGCCCTTGCCGCGGATGACGAGGAACGGCCGATCGGGCGCGACCGCGTGGCGCGGCAGCGACACCAGCTCGGTCGCGCGCAGCCCCGATCCGTAAAGCAGCTCGAACAGCGCCGACAGCCGCAGATCGGCAACCGGCGGATGGGGGGCGGCCAGCCGCCGGTCGATCTCGGCAAACAGCCGGTCGACCTCGCCATGGTCGAGCACGCGCGGCAGCGGCCGCGCCGCGCCGGGCCGGGGCAGCGCGCGGCCGGGATCGTCGGCACGAAACCCCTCTTCGGCCAGAAAGGCCAGAAACCGGCGCACCGCCGCCGCCTTGCGCGCGACCGTCGACCGGGCAAGCCCCGACCATTCATCCCCCAGCCGGGCAAGCGCATCGGCATCGGCACCAGCAAGCCCGCCGCCCAGCAGCGCCGAGGCCTGTTGCAGATCGGTGCGATAGGCGATCACCGTATTGGCCGCCGCCCCCGCCTGCGCGACCAGCATTTCAAGGAAACGGTCGATCAGCCGGCTATCCTCGGACGGCGGCCCGGCAGGCGCGTCCGGCGGCCCGGCCCGATCTTCGGTCACGCCCGCGTCACCGCCTCGGCGGCGATCATCCGCGCCTCGCCGATCCGGCCGACGCGGCGCAAGGCCGCGACGATGTGCATCAGATAGGCGGGCGGCACCGCGCGCCAGTCGCGGGTCTGCAACCCGGCGGCGGCGAGCAGCGCAACCGTCCCCGCCTCTCCGGCGCGGGCGGCGCGGTCGATCTCGCACGTCCAGCTGTCGGCCCGGCCAAGCGCGATCCCGCGCGGCGTGGCGAGCGCGCCGACATCGGCGGGCGACAGCCGCCCCAGCCCGGCCAGCGC
>NZ_JAPFGX010000016.1:0-62390 GCF_059803575.1 Sphingomonas sp. URJC2 | reverse complement strand
CAGGCGAGCGAGCGGGAGATGGAGGAGGCCTGAGGCGCGCGCCTCAGGCCTCCTCCATCTCCCGCTCGCTCGCCTGGCGCGCCCACATTTCGGCATAGAGGCCGCCCATCGCCAGCAGCTGGGCATGGGTGCCGCGCTCCGCCGCCCGGCCCTGATCGAGCACGATGATCTCGTCGGCATCGACGATGGTCGACAGGCGGTGGGCGATGATGACGGTGGTGCGCCGTGCCGACACCTCGCGCAGCGTGCGCTGGATCTCGGCCTCGGTGCGGCTGTCGAGCGCGCTCGTCGCCTCGTCGAGGATCAGGATCGGCGGGTCCTTGAGCAATGTGCGCGCGATCGCGACACGCTGCTTTTCGCCGCCCGACAGCTTCAGCCCGCGCTCGCCGACCATCGCCTGATAGCCGTCGGGCAGCGCCATGATGAAATCATGGATGCGCGCCGCGCGCGCCGCCGCCTCGATCTCCGCCTGGGTCGCGCCTTCGCGGCCATAGCCGATATTGTAGCCGATGGTGTCGTTGAACAGCACCGTATCTTGCGGGACGATGCCGATCGCCGCGCGCAGCGACGCCTGGGTGACGCGGGCAATGTCCTGCCCGTCGATCTGGATGCTGCCGCCGGTGACGTCGTAGAAACGGAACAGCAGCCGCGCGATGGTCGACTTGCCGGCCCCCGACGGGCCGACAATGGCGAGCGTCTTGCCCGGCGGGATCAGGAAGCTGACCCCCTTCAGGATCGGCCGCTCGGGATCATAGGCAAAGCGCACCGAATCGAACTTCACCCGCGCCTCGCTGACCGCGAGCGGCGGGGCCTGGGGCAGGTCGACCACCTCGGGCGGGGTGTCGATCAGCGCGAACATCGCCTCCATGTCGATCAGCCCCTGCCGGATCGTGCGATAGACCATGCCGAGCAGGTCGAGCGGGCGGAACAGCTGGGCGAGCAGCGTGTTGACCAGCACCACGTCACCGACCGAGAACCAGCCGCGCGACCAGCCATAGACCGACCAGGCCATCGCCCCGCCCAGCATCGCATTGGTGATCAGCGACTGGCCGATGTTGAGCAGCGCCAGCGAATTCTCGCTCTTGACCGCGGCATCGGCATAGCGGCGCGCGACGCGGGCATAATAAGCGGCCTCGCGCCCCTCGGCCCCGAAATATTTGACGGTTTCATAGTTGAGCAGCGAATCGACCGACCGGGCGACGGTTGCCGTATCCAGCTCGTTCATCTCCTCGCGCAGCTTGTTGCGCCAGTCGGTGACCTTGCGGGTGAACAGGATATAAGCGACGACCATGGTCAGCGTCGCGGCCACCAGCCCGGGGCCGAAGCGCGTCCAGAAGATGATCGTCACCGCCAGCAGCTCGACGATGGTCGGCGCGATGTTGAACAGCAGGAAATAGAGCATCGTGTCGATGCTCTTGGTGCCGCGTTCGATGACCTTGGTGACCGCACCCGTCCGCCGGCTGAGGTGGAAGCGCAGCGAAAGCCGGTGCAGATGGGAGAACACATGTTCGGCCAGATGCCGGGTCGCGTCCTGACCCACGCGTTCGAACACGGTGTTGCGGATATTGTCGAACACCACCCCGCCCAGCCGCGCGCCCGCATAGGCGATGACCAGCGCCATCGCGAGCGTCGCGGCGGCCCCCGCCGCCCCGCCCGCTCCCGCCCCGCCCGCTCCCGGCTGCATCCGGTCGATGGCCCCGCCATAGAGAAAGCCCATCGAGATCTGCACGCCCTTGGACACGAGGACGAGCGCGAGCGCGATGACCACACGGCGGCGCAGCGCCGGCTGATCGGCGGGCCACAAATAGGGCAGGAAACGGCGGAAGGCGCCCCAGCCTAGGGGAGAATCCGGAGTGCGTCCGGTGTCGTTCGGCATCATCCAGCCCATGTAGGGCGGGGCCGCGGCGAAACCAATGCAACTGCGCCGGGCCGGCCTTCGTTTGGCACATGAAGGAGAGCGACGATGAGTCCGTTCCTCTATGTGATGGCGATCATCGGCTGCGGCGATGACGGGCTCGACTGCCGCCAGGTCAGGACGGTCGAGACGCGCTATGTATCGATGGCGGCCTGCCAGGCGGCGGCCGAGGCGCAGCTGATCGCGCAGAGCGACCTGGATTTTCCCGAAATCGTGGCCAGCTGCACGGCGATCACCAACCGGATCGCCTCGGCCCGGCCGGCGCGGGCCGGCCGGACGCGCTGAACCTGCGCCGCCTGCGGGCGTTGACCGGCTCTGACAGCAAGGAGCCAGGCCGATGACCGACACCGTCCCGATGATCGAAGAGGACGCCCTGCCCGGCGAAGAAGCCGCGCTCGATCCCAGGCCCGACTGGATGCCCCGCTATCCCGGCTCCGGCCGGCTCGCGGGCAAGGTCGCGCTGATCACGGGCGGCGACAGCGGCATCGGCCGCGCCGTCGCCGCGCTGTTCGCGCGCGAGGGCGCGGATGTCGCAATCCTCTATCTGTGCGAGCATTTCGATGCCGAACAGACGGCCCGCATCGTCACCATCGAGGGGCGGCGCGCAATCACCATCGCGGGCGATATCGGTGACCGGGCGACCTGCGTCGCCGCGGTGGAGCGGACCGTCGCCGAACTCGGCCGGCTCGACATTCTGGTCAACAATGCCGGGGAACAGCATCCCGACCGGGACGTGACCGGGATTACCGAGCAGCAGCTGCTGCGGACATTCCAGACCAACATCTTTGGAATGTTCTACATGGTGCAGGCGGCGCGGCCGCACCTGCTGCCCGGATCGGCGATCATCAACTGCACGAGCGTGACGATGTACAAGGGCGCAGCCGAACTGCTGGACTATTCGGCGACCAAGGGGGCGATCACCGCCTTCACGCGGTCGCTGTCGGAAAATCTGGTCGGCGACGGCATCCGCGTCAACGCGGTGGCCCCCGGTCCGATCTGGACGCCGCTGAACCCGATGGGCGGGGCCAGCCCTGAAAAGCTCGCCCATTTCGGGGAGGACCCACCGATGGGCAGGCCCGGTCAGCCGAACGAGGTCGCCCCCAGCTTCCTGTTCCTCGCCTGCGACGATGCCAGCTACATGTCCGGGCAGGTGCTGCACCCCAATGGCGGCATCATCGTCAACGGCTAGCGCATGTTCCGGCCGGGCCGGCGCTGCCGCCGGACCGACAAAAAAAGGGGCGGCCCATGCGGACCGCCCCCCTTCATTCACCCGAGGGTGCCGGGTCAGCCCGACAGCTTCTCGGTCAGTTCCGGCACGACCTTGAACAGATCGCCGACCAGGCCGATGTCCGCGACCTGGAAGATCGGCGCGTCCTCGTCCTTGTTGATGGCGATGATGGTCTTGGAATCCTTCATCCCCGCCAGATGCTGGATCGCGCCCGAAATGCCGACCGCGATATAGACTTCGGGGGCGACGATCTTGCCGGTCTGGCCGACCTGATAGTCGTTGGGGACATAGCCGGCATCGACGGCGGCGCGGCTGGCACCGACCGCGGCACCCAGCTTGTCGGCCAGCGGCTCGATCACGGTCTTGAAGTTTTCGCCATTCTGCAGCGCCCGGCCGCCCGACACGATGATCTTGGCGCTGGTCAGCTCCGGCCGCTCCGACTTGGACAGCTCGGCCGAGACGAACTGCGACAGGCCGGCATCGCCGGGGCCGCCGACGCGGTCGACCGCCGCGCTGCCGCCGCTGCGCTCCGCCTTGGCAAAGGCGGTGCCGCGCACGGTGATCACCTTCTTCGCATCGGCCGACTGGACGGTGGCGATGGCGTTGCCGGCATAGATCGGCCGGGTGAAGGTGTCGGCGCTTTCGACCGACAGGATGTCGGAGATCTGCATGACGTCGAGCAGCGCGGCGACGCGCGGCGCGATGTTCTTGCCGACCGACGTTGCCGGGGCGAGGAAGGCGTCACGGTCGGCCATCAGCTGCACGATCAGCGGCGCGACATTTTCGGCCAGCTGATGGCCATAGGCGGCGTCATCGGCCAGCAGCACCTGGGCAACGCCCGCGACCTGCGCGGCCTGGTTCGCCACCGCTTCGCAGCCCTGACCGGCGACGAGGACATGCACCTCGCCCAGCTTGGCAGCGGCGGTGACGACGGCGAGGGTCGCGTCCTTGAGCGACTGATTGTCGTGATCTGCCAGAACAAGCGTCTTCATGCGACAACTCCCAGGTTCTTCAGCTTGCCGACCAGTTCGTCGACATCGGCGACCTTGGCCCCGGCCTGGCGCTTCGCCGGTTCGGCGACGCTGAGCGTCTTGAGGCGCGGCGCAACATCGACGCCGTAATCGCCGGGCGCCTTGGTGGCGAGCGGCTTGGCCTTGGCCTTCATGATGTTGGGCAGCGAGGCATAGCGCGGCTCGTTCAGCCGCAGGTCGGTGGTGATGATCGCCGGGGTCGCCAGCGACACCGTTTCCAGCCCGCCATCGACTTCGCGGGTGACATGCACCCGGTCGCCGTCAACCTCGACCTTGGACGCGAACGTGCCCTGCGGCCGGCCGAGCAGCGCGGCCAGCATCTGGCCGGTCTGGTTGGAATCGTCGTCGATCGCCTGCTTGCCGAGGATGATCAGGCCCGGCGTCTCTTCGCCCGCGACCTTGGCGAGCAGCTTGGCGACGCCCAGCGGCTCGACCTCGTCGTCGGTCTGGATCAGGATCGCGCGGTCAGCACCCATGGCAAGCGCGGTGCGCAGCGTTTCCTGCGCCTTGGCCGGGCCGATGGACACGACGACGATCTCGGTCGCCGCGCCCTTTTCCTTCAGGCGGATCGCTTCCTCGACGGCGATTTCGTCGAACGGGTTCATCGACATTTTGACATTGGCCAGGTCGACGCCCGAACCGTCGGGCTTCACCCGCGGCTTCACATTGTAATCGATCACCCGCTTGACGGGGACGAGGATCTTCATGGTTCTACCCTCTCTCCACTGGCCGCCCCGTACCCGCCGGGCCGGGGGGCCTCATTCCGGTCAGGCCGCCTTTTCGACCTCGGCGACGATCTTGCGCGCCGCATCGCCCAGATCATTGGCCGGGACGATGGCGAGGCCGCTTTCGGCCAGGATGCGCTTGCCCTCGGCGACATTGGTGCCTTCGAGGCGCACGACGAGCGGCACCTTCAGGTCGACTTCCTTCGCCGCGGCGATGATGCCTTCGGCGATGATGTCGCAGCGCATGATCCCGCCAAAGATGTTGACGAGAATGCCCTTCACCGCCGGATCGCTCAGGATGATCTTGAACGCCGCGGTGACCTTTTCCTTGCTGGCGCCGCCGCCGACATCGAGGAAGTTGGCCGGGAACGCGCCATTGAGCTTGATGATGTCCATCGTCGCCATCGCAAGGCCGGCGCCGTTGACCATGCAGCCGATATTGCCGTCGAGCTTGATGTAGGCGAGGTCGTATTTCGACGCCTCGATCTCCATCGGGTCTTCCTCGGTCAGGTCGCGCAGCTCGGCCAGATCCTTGTGGCGGAACATGGCGTTCGAATCGAACCCGACCTTGGCGTCGAGGACCATCAGCTGGCCCTGTTCGGTGACCGCGAGCGGGTTGATCTCGATCTGCGAGGCATCGGTGCCAAGGAACGCGTCATAGACGCGCGCGGTGACGGTCTGCGCCTGCTTGGCGAGATCGCCGGTCAGGCCGAGCGCCTTGGCGACGGCGCGGCCATGGTGCGGCATCAGCCCGGTCGCGGGATCGATCGCGATGGTCGTGATCTTTTCCGGCGTGTCATGGGCGACGGTTTCGATGTCCATCCCGCCTTCGGTCGACGCGACGATGGCGACCCGGCCGGTGCCACGGTCGACGAGCAAAGCGAGGTAGAATTCCTTCGCGATATCAACGCCGTCGGTCACATACAGGCGATTGACCTGCTTGCCGGCCTCGCCGGTCTGCACGGTGACGAGCGTGTTGCCGAGCATGTCGGCGGCATGGGCGCGCACTTCGTCGAGCGTCTTGGCCAGCCGCACGCCGCCCTTGGCGTCGGGGCCGAGTTCCTTGAACTTGCCCTTGCCGCGGCCGCCGGCATGGATCTGCGCCTTGACGACATAGAGCGGTCCGGGCAGCCGCTCGGCGGCGGCGACCGCTTCGTCGACCGACATGGCCGCATGACCGGCGGGCACCGGCACACCGAACTTTGCGAGCAGTTCCTTGGCTTGGTATTCGTGGATGTTCATCTGCGCACCCTCTTGGTTCGCCCGGCGCTAAAGCATGACCGGAGGGGCTTTGCCAACCCCGTCAGACACCAAGGCCGCACCGGGCGAGCGCCGAGCCGGTGACGGCGAGGATTTCGGGGTCCTTGAGCGCGCGCACCCGGCGCAGGAATTCCCTAGCGGAAAGATCGGCGACCGGCCGGTCGGCAAGCCCGCCGAGCGACCTGAGCTTGAGCAGCTGGCCGATCGACAGCTGATCGACCATCCGCCGCGCCATGCAGGTCGACACCGACGCCGGCAGCCCCGCGGCGGCGAGCGCCGAGGACAGCTGCGATTCGGGGCCGGCGCAGCCCGGGGCGAGCAGCGCCGCCGACAGTGCCAGCGGGGCAAGCGGCCGCAGGACGGGACGGGATGCTTTCAGAGACGAGAGACGCATGACCGGATATATAGCGCGTCGCGGGGGCCGCCGTCACCGGTCGGCATCGGGCGCGACGCAGCGGCCGCAACCCGGAAACTCACATAGATTGGCATTGCCCGCCCCCGCGCCTATATGCACGTCATGTCGTTCCTGATCGGCCCGCTGCTGTTCATCCTGACCGTCGCCGCGATGGAGGGCGTCGCCTATGTCGCCCATCGCTGGATCATGCACGGGCCGGGCTGGTTCCTGCACAAAAGCCATCACCGCCCCCGCACCGGCTTCTGGGAACTCAACGACCTGTATTTCGTGATCTTCGCCGCGCCGTCGATCACGCTGCTGGTCGGCGCGTCGCTCGGCTGGGGGGCATGGGCCGGATGGGTCGGCGCGGGCATTGCCGGCTATGGGGCCATCTATCTCGGCTTTCACGACATCATCGTGCACCGCCGGCTCAACCACCGCTACATCCCTAAATCCGACTATATGAAGCGGATCATCCAGGCGCACCGGCTGCACCATGCGGTCGAGACCAAGGAAGGCACGGTCAGCTTCGGCTTTCTGGTCGCTCCGAAGCCCGAGGATCTGAAGGCCGAACTGGCGCGGCGCGGCCGTGCGGGCGTGCGCGCCCCGGCGCTGGGCGAAGCGCGCGGCTGATCGCCGGCGGGGCGTGGCGCCCCGCCAAAGGCCCGCAAGCCCCAGAAAAATCTAGAGCGGTCGATTTACCGCATTTTCCGAGTCGCCGGGTGATTCAACCCGGCTTGAAAATGCTCTACTCGTCGCGGTCGCTGAACCGCGCGGTCGACAGCTGCGACCACATCCACAGCCCGGTCAGGCCCAGCACCGGCACCACAGCCAGACGGAACAGGTTGGTCGCCGTCTCGTCGAGCCGCAGATCGGTGAACAGATAGACGAGCAGCGACAGCCCCAGCGTCAAATGGCTCCAGCGCAGCCACGCCCTGAGCCGCCGGTCGCTCACCGCTCGGCCTCGCGCGCCTGCCACAAGGCCCGCGCCACCCAGGCGAGCTTGGCGCGCTTGCGCGTGACGACGCGGCGATCGAGCGCCTCGGGCCCGCGCGCGCGCACCTTCCGGGCGATGTCGCCATAGATCCCCGCCGCCGCCAGCACCGCCCAGCGGCTGCGAAACGCCAGCCGCCGCGCGCCGACCCGGGCGCTTGCCTCATAATGCTCGGCGAGCGCGGTCAGCCGCAGCGTCAGCCGCGCGGTCTCGTCGGGGCGGTCGAGCAGCTGGTCGGCGGCCAGCCCGGCCTCGTCCAGCCAGTCCTGCGGCAGGTAGCAGCGCCCGCCGGCCATGTCCTCGCGCACGTCGCGGGCGATATTGGCGAGCTGGAACGCACGGCCAAGGTCGCGCGCGCGCGCCAGCGTCGGCGCATCGCCGGGATCGACCCCCATCACCACCGCCATCATGCAGCCGACCGCACCCGCGACATGGTCGCAATAGCGGATGAGATCGGCCTCGCTGCGCGGCCGCCAGCCCTGCGCGTCAAGCGCGAAGCCGGCGACATGTTCGTCGATATAGGCGCGCGGGATCGCCACTTCGGCAAGCAGCGCGGCAAGGCCGTCAAACGCCGGCTCCCCGGTCGCGCGCCCGGCCAGCGCATCCTCGGTCAGCGCGGTCAGCCGCGCCAGCCGCGCCGCCGGATCGTCGACCGCGCGCAGTTCAAAGCCATGGTCCTGGCCGTCGGCCAGATCGTCGCACGCCCGGCACCAGGCATAGAGCAGCCAGGCCCGGTCGCGGGTCGGCCGGTCGAACAGCCGGCTGGCGAGCGCGAAAGAGCGCGAGCCGCGCGCGATGCTCGCGCCCGCCAGCGCGACCAGCGCGTCGCGTCCGGGCGCTTCAGAGTTCATCCCGGCTCATGCGGAAGATCGTCTGGTGCGGCTGATAGGCCGCCATCCGGTCGAGCAGCTCATCCAGCTCCGCCTCGACGATCAGGATGCCGCGATGCTGCGGCCGGACAAAGCCGATCTCCGCCATATGGGCGTTGAACGCGATCAGATGATCGTAAAAGCCGCGCGCGTTGAGCAGCCCGACCGGCTTTTCATGATAGCCGAGCTGCGCCCAGCTGACCGCTTCCCACAGCTCGTCCTGCGTGCCGACGCCGCCCGGCAGGGTCACGAAGCCGTCGGCCAGATCGGTGAACAGCGCCTTGCGCTCATGCATGGTCTTGACGACGTGCAGCTCGGTCAGCCCCCGGTGCACGACTTCGGCGCGGGTCAGCGCCTCGGGGATCACGCCGATCACTTGGCCGCCCGCGCCCAGCGCCGCATCGGCCACCGCGCCCATCAGCCCCAGCCGGCCGCCGCCATAGACAAGGCCGATGCCGCGCGCGGCAAGCGCCCGGCCGACCTGCCGGGCAAGTTCGAGGTAGAATGGGTCGGCCGGGCTGGCCGACCCGCAATAAACGGCAAGACGCTTCAACACGGGTCCTTTCACCAGCGGGCGGTTACGCGCCCAGATCGTCGAGCATCAGCCCGGCGGTCGCCTTGGCGCTGCCGACGACGCCCGGAATGCCCGCCCCCGGATGGGTGCCCGCGCCGACGAAATACAGGTTGGGGATCACGTCGTCGCGGTTATGGGCGCGGAAATAGGCCGACTGCATCAGGATAGGCTCAAGGCTGAACGCGCTGCCGAGATGGGCGGCGAGATCGGCCTGGAAGTCGGTCGGCGCGTAATGGAAACGCTCGACGATCCGGTCCTTCAGGTCGGGAATGCCCAGCCGGCGCGCGACCTCGTCGAGGATGCGGTCGGCAAAGCGCGGCCCCTCGACATCCCAGTCGATGTCGAGCTTGCCCATGTGCGGCACCGGCGCCAGCACATAGAAGGTCGAGCAGCCCTCAGGGGCCATCGACGGATCGGTCGCGGTCGGGTGGTGCAGATAGAGCGAGAAATCGGGCGCCAGCCGGCCATTCGAATAAATGTCGTCGAGCAGCCCCTTGTAGCGCGGCCCGAACAGGATCGAATGGTGCGGCACCTGCGGAAAGCGGCCGCGCAGCCCGAAATGGACGACGAACAGCGAGGGCGAGAAGCGCTTGCGGCGCAGCCGCCGCGCCGCCTGCGGGCCGCGCGGGCTGTTCTTGAGCAGATCGCCATAGCTGTGGACGAGATCGGCGTTGGAGGCGACCGCATCGGCATCGGTGCGCCAGCCGCTTTTGGTGCGCACGCCGGTCGCGCGGCTGCCATTGGTTTCGATCTCGACCACCGGATCGCCCAGCCGCACCTCGCCGCCCAGCCGTTCGAACAGCTGCACCATGCCCGCGACCAGCCGGTTGGTGCCGCCCATCGCGAACCAGACGCCGCCATCCTTTTCAAGCTTGTGGATCAGGGCATAGACGCCGCTGGTCGCCATCGGATTGCCGCCGACCAGCAGCGTGTGGAACGACAGCGCCTCGCGCAGCTTTTCGTTGCGGACATAGCTCGACACGATCGAATAGACCGAGCGCCACGCCTGATAGCGGGCAAGCGCCGGCGCCGCCTTGAGCATCGAGCGGAAATCGAGGAACGGCACCGCGCCCAGCTTCAGATAGCCCTCGCGGTAGACGCCCGCCGAATAATCGAGGAACCGCTGATAGCCCGCAACATCGGCGGGATCGAGCTTGGCGATCTCGGCGCTCAGCTGCGGTTCGTCGTTCGAATAATCGAAGTTCGTCCCGTCGGGCCAGTTGAGCCGGTAGAACGGAAACACCGGCACCAGCGTCACGTCCTGCGCCATGTCATTGCCGCTCAGCTGCCACAGCTCAGCCAGCGAATCCGGGTCGGTGATGACGGTCGGCCCGCCATCGAAGATGAAGCCCTGACGATCCCAGAAATAGCCGCGCCCGCCGGGCTTGTCGCGCGCTTCGACGATCACCGTGTCGATGCCCGCCGATTGCAGCCGGATGGCCAGCGCAAGACCGCCAAAGCCCGATCCGATCACCACCGCCTTTTTCACGCCCTGTTCCTTATGATGGCCCCGATCGCGCGGGGAATGGGAATGGGAGGATTCCCCGTCAAGATACGCAGCTTGTCGAAAACGGATGTCTCGGCGGCGTAGAATCGCTGGATCAGCGGTTCGGGCAGGCCGTAGAAACGCTGCATCACCCGGTAACGCTCGTCCGGCCGCGCGGCGCGGAACAGCATGGTGTCGAGCAGCCGGTAAAAGCCGCGCCGCCGCCACGCCCGCGCAGCATGGCCATGGGTCAGCCGTTCAAGCGCCGCCGCCGACAGATCGGGCGCACGCGCGATCCGCGCCGCCAGCCGCACCGCATCGGGCAGCGAATAGCCGGTGGTCGCGTGGAACAGCCCGGCGCGCATCCCCGCCTTGGCCATGCCGGTGCCGGTCGACGCCCAATAGGCATCGAAATCGCCGCGCACCACGACCGGCAGCACGCCGGCTTCCTGCCGGTTGGCGGGCGTCACCGCCCAGCCCTTGGCCCGCGCATAATCATGGATCCGCGCCTTGACCGCCTCGACATCAAGATCGGGGCCGTCGGAATAATAGGTGTCCTCGATGAACAGCGTCTGCGGGCCGAAAGGCAGCACATAGACGAAGCGATAGCCGTCAATCTGCTCGACCGTCGCATCCATCACGATCGGCCGCGTCAGCCCGTGCGGTTCGGCGGTGTGCAGTTCCAGCCCGACAAATTTCTGCCACCCCGCGTCGAGCGTGGCGAGATCGCCGGGGCCGCGCGTGTCGATCACCGCCCCTTCGGCCTCTTCAGGCACCGCCGCCACCGTCGAGCCGAGGCGCAGCCGCTCGGCAGGCAGCGCGCGGCGCAGCACCGTGTCGAATTGTTCGGATTCGATCGAGTTGTAGCGGCTGGTCAGCGTCCGGCGGAGTTCGGGGAACAGGACATCATAGCCCTGCCAGCTGTGCGAAATGAACGGTTCGACCAGCCAGCGGTCCTCGGCCGCGACATCGCCGTCGAAAAACGACCAGACATGATTGCCGCCCAGCGTCTCGGCGCGTTCGTGCAGCACGAACGGCACTTCGGGCCGCTTCTGACTGAGCGCATAGGCGATCAGCCCGCCGGCCAGCCCGCCGCCCAGAATGGTGATCGGCCGGGTCACGCCACGCCCTGCCCGGAACGGCGCGGCCATCCCCGTGCAGGGCAAGCTCCCCCGGCACGGGACGCTGTGATCATGGTCTGGGCATGCGGCACATGCCCCCTTAGCGCGGATCGGGGGGCGATTGAAATGGCCCGGCGCGCGCAAATCCAACCTGCATCAATCTGCATGACCGGCGGTGCAGGCTGCGCTATAGCCGCGCCGCGATGACTGGTCTGCTGCTTGCCGCCCTGATGATGACGCTGATCGTCGGCCTGCGCTATCTGGCCGTCAGCGGGGCGTTTGCGCTCGTCACCCGCCGCATCCGCCCCGGCCTTTATGCCGGGCTGGATCCGCAGATTCGCCGCGAGATTTCATGGTCGCTGCTGTCGGCGGCGATCTACGGCGTGCCCGCCGGGCTGATGGCCTGGTCGTGGCAGACGCTCGGCTGGACGCGCATCTATACCGATATCAACGCCTATCCGCTGTGGTGGCTGCCCGTCTCGGTGCTCGCCTATCTGTTCGCCCATGACAGCTGGTTCTACTGGACCCACCGGCTGATGCACCGGCCGCGCTGGTTCCGCATCGCCCATGCCGTGCATCATGACAGCCGCCCGCCCACCGCCTGGGCGGCGATGAGCTTTCATCCCGTGGAGGCGCTGACCGGCGCGGTCGTCATTCCTTCACTGGTTTTCCTTATTCCCATCCATGTGTCGATGCTGGGCGTGGTGCTCGGCATCATGACGCTGATGGGCGTGACCAATCACATGGGCTGGGAGATTTTCCCCCGCGCCCTTGTGCATGGGCCGGCCGGGCGCTGGCTGATCACGGCCAGCCACCATCAGCGGCATCACGAGCAGTACAGGTGCAATTATGGGCTTTATTTTCGCGTCTGGGACCGGCTGTGCGGAACCGATCAGGGCTTGGGGGATCTGGACGCGTCGGCTCGCGCTCGCGCTGAGCGCAGGGCTGCTGGTCGGGGCGGCAAGCCCGGCCACGCTTGACCTGACGATCGCCGGCGTGCGTTCCACCAAGGGGACGCTGCGCCTGTGCATCACCCGCGATCCGGCCAATTTTCCGCGCTGCGTCGACGATCAGCGGGCGATCACGCGCAATGTGCCGGCGGGCGCGCCGCGGCTGGCGCTGACCGGGCTGGCGACCGGCGACTGGGCGGTCGCGCTGATCCATGACGAAAACGACAATCGCAAGCTCGATACCTTTGCCGGCATCCCGCGCGAAGGCTTTGCCTTTTCGCGCAACCCGCCGCTCGGCTTTGGCGCGCCGCGCTTCGACGCCGCGCGCTTTCCGGTGACCGGCGAGGCCGCCCAGACGCTCAGGATGCGCTATCTGCTCTGATGCCGCCGGCCCGCGCCGCGCGGGCTTGCATCGCAGGCGCTGTGCGCCAACATGACGCCGCCCGGGCAGCACGCGATCACGCCCGGTCCGGCAACCTGCGGCGGGGGCGCGGCGTTGCCGGCGGATCAACTGCCAGGGATCATCCATGTCCGCCCCTTTTGCGCCCACCCCTTTTGCCGCTTGCCGGCCCTGCCCGCGTCCGTCCGCGTCGACCGCCCGCCGCGCCGCGCTGCTGCTGGCGGCACTGGCGACCGGCGCGCCCGCCCTGGCCGTGCAGGACAGCGGACCGCCCGCCAATGCCGCCCCGCCCCGCGACGATTATGCGCTGACCTTCGGGCTCGGCGCGGCGGTCAACCCCAGCTATGCCGGCTCCAACGACTATCAGGTCAATCCGGGCGGCATCATCCGTGGCCGCGTCGCGGGCTTTGCGTTCCAGACCCAGGGGCTGGGGCTGCTCGTCGACCTGATCCGCGACGGATCGGGCGCGCTCGACGTGCAGGCGGGGCCGGTGGTCGCGCTCAATCCCAACCGCGTGAACCGGATTCAGGACCGGCGCGTCGCCGCGCTGGGCGAACTGGATCTGGCGGTCGAGGTCGGCGGCTATCTGGGCCTGTCAAAGACCGGCATCGTCACCAGCCCCTATGACAGCCTGACGATGACCGTCGTGGTGCGCCGCGACGTCACCGGCACGCATGACAGCCATGTCATCGAACCCCGGATCACCTATGCGACCCCGCTCGACCGGCGCACGCTGGTCGCGCTGTCGGTCGACACGACGATCGTCGGCCAAGGCTTTGCCCGCACCTATTTCGGCGTCACGCCGCAGGGCGCGGCAGCGAGCGGCCTTGCCGCTTATGATCTGGGCGGCGGCGTGCAGGATGTCGGGCTGAACCTGATCGGCGTGCGCAGCCTGGGCCGCGACGTGCGCCGGGGCTGGGCGCTGTTCGGAATTGCCGGCTTTTCCCGCATCCTCGGCGATTTCGCGCGGTCGCCGGTGGTGGGCGATGCCGGCAGCCCCAATCAGTTCTTCAGCGCGATGGGCCTTGCCTATAGTTTCTGATCCGGCGCTTTCCGGCGGAACACCGCTTGTTGCAGCGAAACGAACGCTCTACATCCGCGCGTCAAGACATGCGCGGAGCACATGATGTATAAATGGTCGCTATTTACTTGTGCAATACTTGTAGCCGCCAGCCCGGCCGCCGCGCAGCTGGGCAATGACCGCAATGCGCTGACCATCGGCATCGGCGCGGGCGCGATCCCGTCTTATGAAGGGTCGAACGACTATCGGCTGATCCCCGCCCCGGTGCTGCGCGGCCGCGTGGCCGGATTCGGCTTCAACACCGTGCGCACGCACCTTTATGTCGATGCCTGGCGCGACGGCGCGGGCAAGGTCGATTTCCAGATCGGGCCGGTGATCGGCGTCAATCCCAACCGCACCGGCCAGATCGGCGACCGCAGGGTCGAGGCGCTGGGCGAGCTGGACCTGGCGATCGAGGCCGGCGGCTATGTCGGCGTGACCAAGACCGGGCTGGCGACGCCGTTCGATTCGCTCAGCCTCACGGTGTCCTATCAGAAGGACATCTCCGATACCCATGACAGCCATGTGATCCGCCCGCAGATCGCCTATATCCGGCCGCTCAACCTCAAGACCGCGCTGCGCGTGACGGCGGGCGGCGAGATTGTCGGCAGCGGCTATGCCCGCACCTATTTCGGCATCGATGCGGCGGGCGCGGCGGCCAGCGGCCTTGCCCGCTATCAGCTGGACGGCGGCCTCAAGGACGTGAACATCGGTGTCGGCGTCAGCCATGCGCTGACCGGCACGCTGCTGAAGGGCTGGTCGGTGTTCGGCCAGGCCAGCTATGCCCGCGTGCTCGGCGATTTCGCCGACAGCCCGGTGGTGCGGGTGGCTGGCAATCCCAACACCTTTGCGGCGGCACTGGGCATCGCCTACAGCTTCTGACCGGTTCCGGCCCCGCGCCCGGCGCGCGGGGCCGGACCCCACTGGCATATTGCACGCAAAGCCCCTAAGCATGGGGCATCCCCGGGGGAACGCTGCACCGGCGTTTGAGAGGCGGGCACGAGCCCGCGACCCGCTGAACCTGATCCGGCTGACACCGGCGGAGGGAGGGAGTGACCGGGCGCTGCACAGGCGCCAGCCGCTCCTATCTCCCCGTTTTTCGAGGACGAAAGAGCGCATCATGGCTGACATTCCCGCCCGCACCGAGCTGAAGGTCACGACCGGCCCCATCCGGGGCAGCCGCAAGATCCATGTCGGCCCGCTCAAGGTCGCGATGCGCGAGATCGTGCTGGAACCGTCGTCGGGCGAGCCGCCGCTGCGCGTCTATGACACCTCCGGCCCCTATACCGATCCCGATGCGCGCATCGACATCATGGCCGGCCTGCCCGAGCTGCGGCGCGACTGGATCCGCGGGCGCGGCGATGTCGAGGAGGTGCCCCAGCGCGAGGTGCGGCCCGAGGACAATGGCCAGCTTGGCCCCGACCGGTCGGGCGGCGTCGCCCCCTTCCCCCATGTCCGCAAGCAGGTGCTGCGCGCGCGGCAGGGGCAGAATGTCACCCAGATGCATTATGCCCGGCGCGGCATCATCACGCCCGAAATGGAATATGTCGCCGAGCGCGAAAATCTCGGCCGGGCGCGGCTGAAGGAGCAGCTGGCGCGCGACGGCGAGGATTTCGGTGCCGCCATCCCCGATTTCGTGACGCCCGAATTCGTCCGCGACGAAGTGGCGCGCGGGCGGGCGATCATCCCGGCCAACATCAACCATCCCGAAATCGAGCCGATGGCGATCGGGCGCAATTTCCTGGTCAAGATCAACGCCAATATCGGCAATTCCGCCGTCGCGTCGGACGTGGCGAGCGAGGTCGACAAGATGGTGTGGGCGATCCGCTGGGGCGCCGACACCGTCATGGACCTGTCGACCGGGCGCAACATCCACGACACGCGCGAATGGATCCTGCGCAACGCGCCGGTGCCGATCGGCACCGTGCCCATCTATCAGGCGCTCGAGAAAGTGGGCGGCATCGCCGAGGATCTGACCTGGGAGATTTTCCGCGACACGCTGATCGAACAGGCCGAACAGGGCGTCGATTATTTCACCATCCATGCCGGGGTGCGGCTGCCCTATATCCCGATGACGGCGAAGCGCGTGACCGGGATCGTGTCGCGCGGCGGCTCGATCATGGCCAAATGGTGCCTCGCCCATCACCGCGAATCCTTCCTCTATGAGCGGTTCGACGAGATTTGCGAGATCATGAAGGCCTATGACGTCAGCTTCTCGCTGGGCGACGGACTGCGGCCGGGATCGATCGCCGATGCCAATGACGAGGCGCAGTTCGCCGAGCTTTACACGCTGGGCGAGCTGACCAAGCGCGCATGGGCGCATGACTGCCAGGTGATGATCGAAGGGCCGGGCCATGTGCCGATGCACAAGGTCAAAGCCAACATGGACAAGCAGTTGGAAGCGTGCGGCGAAGCGCCCTTCTACACGCTCGGGCCGCTGACCACCGACATCGCGCCGGGCTATGACCATATCACCAGCGCCATCGGCGCGGCGATGATCGGCTGGTTCGGCACGGCGATGCTCTGCTATGTCACGCCCAAGGAGCATCTGGGCCTGCCCGACCGCGACGATGTGAAGGTGGGTGTCGTCACCTACAAGCTCGCCGCCCATGCCGCCGATCTCGCCAAGGGCCATCCGGCGGCTAAGCTGCGCGACGACGCGCTAAGCCGGGCGCGGTTCGAGTTTCGCTGGCGCGACCAGTTCAACCTGTCGCTCGATCCCGACACGGCGGAGCAGTATCACGACCAGACCCTGCCCGCCGAAGGGGCCAAGACCGCGCATTTCTGTTCAATGTGCGGGCCGAAATTCTGTTCGATGAAGATCACCCAGGAGGTGCGCGAGTTTGCCGGGCGGCAGAACCAGCAGGCCGACGCGTTCCTCGCCGCGACCGAAGCCCCCGCCGATCCGGCAGCGGCCGAGGCGGGGATGCAGGAAATGAGCGCCCGCTACCGCGAAGGCGGCGATCTTTACGTCCCGGCGGAGTAAGCGCTGAACGCGGAACGGGGCGCGGATAGGAGCGCAGGCCGGGGTGGCGGCTGAGGTTGGCGGCAATCTCCGCTTAAGCCTTTCCCGCTACGGTTTGCGCCTCGCCAACGGCCCGAGGTGTGCCGCATGACGTTCAGCTTTTCCGATTTCGCCGGGGCCGTCAGGGCCGAGGGCGAGGTCAGCGCCGAACAGGTGCTGGCCGCGCGCCGCTGGGCCTGGGCCGACGGGGTGATCACCCCGGACGAAGCGGATACGATCTTCGAGCTCAACCATCTGGTCAGCCGGCCGACCGCCGACTGGACCGATTTCTTCGTCGAGGCGCTGACCGAATATCTGGTCAATGGCGTCGCGCCGCGCGGCCATGTCAGCGACGACAATGCCCGCTGGCTGATCGACCATGCCAGCCGCGACGGCCGGGTCGAAAGCCATGCCGAGCTGGAACTGATCGTCCGCGTGCTCGAAAAAGCCGAGACCGCGCCCGAGGCGCTCAGGACCTTCGCCCTCGCCCAGATCGAGCGCGAAGTGCTGACCGGCGAGGGGCCGACCCGGCGCGGCGACGCGCTGCGGCCGGGCATGATCACTGATACCGAGGTGGCGCTGCTGCGCCAGCTGCTCTTTGCCGGCGGCAGCGCCCATGGCACGATGATCAGCCATGACGAAGCCGAGACGCTGTGGGCGATCAAGGACGCGACGCTGGGCGCGGCCAATGCCCTGGGCTGGCAGACGCTGTTCGTGCAGGCGGTGGCGCGGCACCTGACCGGCCATGGCGGGCGCGGCAACGTCACCCGCGCCGATGCCGCGCGGCTGGACGCGTTCATGGCCGACACCCGGCCGGGGATTGGCGGCTTTCTGGGCCGCATGGCCCGCGCGCTGGGGGAACGCCCGGACTTCCGGTCAGCCGCGATGTTCGAACAGGATCATGCCGCCGCCGCCGCCCAGGCACAGGCGGTGACGGCCGCCGAAGCCCAGTGGCTGCGCACGCGCATGGACGCTGACGGCCAGCTCGACCCGCTCGAACAGGCGTTGCTCGACTTCCTCGCCGAGGACTAAGGCAGGGCGCGGCCGGTCAGGCCATGGTCGCAACCAGCGCGCCCCGGCCCCGCGCCCGCGCTTTCCAGACCTGTTCGTGGAAGAAGAACGCGACCGCGTTCACGCACGGTTCGATCAGCGCGATCCCGCCGGCAATCTCGACCGAGCCGGTGAGCAGATAGGCGACCGAAAAGCCGATCGTCAGATGCAGCGCGAGATAGGTCAGCGTCTTGATGAGATCGAGCGGCATGGCGACAGTCCCTGTTGAGCGCCCCCAGTTAAGACCGATTCGCAACAAGCGCCAATCAGGATCGCGCGTCACAGTCATCGATCCGGACGATCAGCACGGCCTTTCGCGGCCTGCCTGAGCTTACCGGCCTGACCCGCTTCAGCCATCCAGCGTCCGCGCCAGCGTCGCGCAGGCGGCGAACAGCCGGTCGCGCGCATCGCTGCCGAGCATTTCGCACAGCAGCCCGTCAAAGGCGAGCCGCCGCCGCGCACCGGCGGCATCGATCATCACCAGGAGCGTCGCTTCGTCATGCGACAGCACCGAACAGCAGGGCGGCGAGATCGCGAACGGCTCCGGCCAGCAGCTGCGCACCGTTTCCAGCAACAGATGCAGCGCCCGCGCCGCCTGTGCGCACCCCAGCCGTTCATGCGCGACCTGCAACGGGCAGCGCCGCATATGGCGGGCCAGCACCCAGCGGCGGACCGCACCGGCAATGGCGACCTGCGCGGGCGTCAGCTGGTCAAGACGGGGAAGGGCGAGCTGGAGGCGTTGGTCGAGCATGGACGAAGCATGTCATGCCGCTTTATTGCGATCAAGTCGCATTAGCAGATAAATTACCGGGCCGGTCGGTCGGTCAGGCTTCGGGCCGCGCCGCCCAATAATCAAAGGCTTGACCTTGCAGCCGGGCGACGAGCGCGCGCGCCGCCGGCCCTGTCCAGTCGCCATCATGCCCCATCATCAGCGCGCGTCCGCCGGCCCACCAGCCCTGGCCGGGCAGCCCGTCCGATTCGCGCACCACCAGCACGGCCAGTTCCGGCTCGCCCCGCCCCGCCGCCTCGGCATCGATCGCATCGAGCGTGCGGCACAGGCTGCGCATCAGCGGGCGGGTGAAACGATGGCCAAGCTGGCCAAGCAGCCCGGCATAGCTGACCGCCGCGCGCGCCCGCGCCGCCGCGATCAGCAGCGCGCGAACGCGGTCACGGTCGGCAACGGCGGACACCGGCGCGTGCGCGAAGTCGATGCTGTCGGTCACCGGTCGATTGTGGCGCGTCCCGCCGCACCGCTCAACGCCGTTCAGCGCAGGATCATCGACGGGCACGCAGGATTGGCACTCGTCCCCGGCAGGAGCCACAGCATCATGCGTTTGTCCGGATTAAGCCTCGCCCTCGCCGCGCTGATCGGGCTGGGCGGCTGCGCAACCCTTGGCGATGGCGGCTATGTCGGCACCGAATGGGGGCCGACCCGCTATGCCCCCGGCCCGGTCGCCTGGGGTGCGCCATGGTTCGGCCCGCCCGGCGGCCAATGGGTCGGTGCATGGGGCGGCGGCTGGGGCGATCCATTCCATGCCGGCTGGGGTGCCGGGCCCGGCTGGGGCAACCGCTGGGGCGGCTGGTATGGTCCCGGCCAAGGGCCGTGGCTGTTCGATCGCGATGGCCGGCGTTACCGGACGCCGCGCGAACGCGCCTTCGAGATTGAGCGCCGGCGCGACCGGCGCGAATTCCGGGCTGACCGGGCGCTTGACCGGCGCGACTATCGCGCGGACCGCCGCGCCGACCGCAATGCCTATCGCAGCGGCACGGTCAGCCGCGGCGAATATCGCGCCGAACGCCGGCAGGACCGGCGCGAATATCGGGTGGAGCGCTGGCGCGACCGCGCCGACTATCGGCAGGACCGGCGCGAGGATCGCCGCGATTTCAGGCGGGGCCAACCCGGCCGGCGGCGCTAGGGCGGGCGTCCCCCGCGCCAGCGCCCCGGCGCGGCTTATTTACGCCCGGCCTTCCACGCGCGCACCGCCTGCATCGCGCCCTTGATATGGCCGAGCGGTTCCGCCGCCGTATAGGCGAACAGGATCCGGCCATCGGGCGCGATCACATAGGAGGTGCGGTTGCTCATCGCCACGCCGGGGGCGAGCGCGACGTCATAGCTTTTGATGACCGCCGGGGTCGCGCTGGCGACCGCGAATTTGCTGCGGCATTCCTCGACCGAAAAGCGCTTGAGCGTCTCGATATCGTCGGCCGACATGCCGATCACCGTCGCGCCGAGCTTGGCAAACTCCGGCGTCGCCTCGGCGAATTCATGCGCCTCGATCGTGCAGCCCGAGGTGAAGGCCTTGGGGTAGAAATACAGGACCACCGGGCCCTTTTTGAGCGCATTGCCGAGCGCAAAGGAAAACGCCTTGCCGGCAAGCGCACCCTGTGCGGAGAAATCGGGCGCACGCGCCCCGGGGGCGAGCGCTGCCATTGCAGGGGCGGCGGAGAGGGCGAGTGCGGCGCCCAGAAGGCGGGCGGCACGCAGGTAAGCGCTACGGGGGCGAAGCATCGGGCGTCTCCTCGGATTGCGGGGCGCCCTTTCCATAAGCGCCCCGTCAGCCCGACGCCAGCATCAGCGGGCCACCCAGCCGATGATGAAGTAAAGAACGGCGATTTCGATGCCGAGCGCCAGCAGCATGATGACTGCGGCAATGCGCACGATCAGCGGATCGATGCCGGTCGCGCGGGCGAGGCCGCCGCACACGCCCATCATCTTGGCATTGGCGCGGTCGAGACGGAAAGCAGACATGGTCGGTTCCTTATGAACGACGGGGCCGATGATCAGGCGACAAACGCCACATTGGCCGGGCCGACCGCGGCGACGACGAAGAAAGCGGCAACCGCCAGCGCACCGACGACCGACACCAGCGATTCACGGACAGACGAAAAACCCGACATGATCATTCTCCCTTGGCGATGCCGACGGGACCGTCCCGCCAGCGACACCAAAGAGAATGCATGGGCCGTGCCAAGTCATAAAAAGCCCGGAAAACCGGGCTTTTCATTCCGATCCGGGTCAGCGGGCTCGCAAAATACGCCAAATCGACAGCGCCAAGCGCCGGATGTTGGCGGTTTCCGCGATCAGGCGAGGGTGTCGATGATGTGCGCGAGATCGACGTCGCGCTGCGACAGCCCGCCCGCGTCGTGCGTGGTCAGCAGAATGTCGACCCGGTTCCACACATTCGACCATTCGGGGTGATGATCGGCCTTTTCGGCGGCCAGCGCCACGCGGGTCATGAACGCAAAGGCTTCGGAGAAATCGGCGAACAGGAACCGCCGCGTCAGCGCATCGCGTGCCTCGTCAAAATCCCACTCGCCCAGCCGGTCGAGCGCGGCCGCGCGCTGCGCTTCATCGAGCTGTTCGACCATTGCTTGTCCCTTCATGCCTGTTTCCCCTATGTCGCCTTCATGGGATCGCCACGTCAACGGCCGGAAACATATGCGCCCGACGCTGCGACCATCGAGGCGCTGGCGCGCGCGACGCTCGCCGGCCTGCCCGACACCTTCCGCGTTCATCTGCAGGCGGTGGTCGTGCAGGTGCATGACTGGCCGGACGAGGCGCTGCTGGCAGAGATGGCGATCGACGATCCGCTCGACCTGACCGGCGTCTATCTGGGCCAGCCGGTCGGGGACAAGCATAATGGCGCGATCGCCGCCCTGCCCGACATGATCCAGCTGTTCCGGATGCCGATGCTGTTCGAATGGGCCGAAACCGGGGTCGCGCTCGAACATCTCGTCGCGCATGTGACGATCCATGAAATCGGCCATCATTTCGGGCTGTCGGATGCCGATATGGCCGCGCTCGAGGATGCCGCGCTGGAGGATGGGGCCTGACCGCGCTTACCCTTGACCGGCTGGCCTGCCGCCGGGGCGGGCGGCTGCTATTCACCGGCCTGTCGCTCGATCTGCGCGCCGGGCAGGCGATCCGCATCAGCGGCGCGAACGGCACCGGCAAATCCAGCCTGTTGCGGGTGGCGGCCGGGCTGCTCGCGCCCTTTGGCGGCACGGTGGTGCGGCAGGGCCGGGTTGCGCTGGCCGACGAGGCGCTGGCGCTCGACCGCGATCTGCCGCTGGCCGAGGCGCTGGGCTTCTGGGCGCGGCTCGACGGGCGGGCGGCGCGGCTTGGCCCCGCGCTGGCGGCGCTGGGGCTGGAGGCGCTGGCCCCGGTGCCGGTGCGGATGCTGTCGACCGGGCAGCGCAAGCGCGCCGTGCTGGCCCGCGCGGTGCTGAGCGCCGCGCCGATCTGGCTGCTCGACGAACCGACCAACGGGCTGGACGCCGACGCCATCGCCCTGCTGGAGCGCGCCTGCGCGACGCATCTGGAGGCGGGCGGGCTGATCCTTGCCGCCACGCATCAGCCACTTTCCCTGCCGGGGGCGGCGACGCTTGACCTCACCCCCTTTGCCGAGGCCGCGCGCGCCCGGACGATGGCGGAGGATGACGATGATTGAGATCATCCGCCGCGACCTTGGCCTTGCCTGGCGCAGCGGCGGCGCGGGGCTGCCGCTTGCCTTTTTCCTGTTGAGCGCGACGCTGTTCGCCTTTGCGATCGGGCCGGATGCCGCGCTGCTCGCGCGGACCGGGCCGGGGCTGGCCTGGCTGGCAGCGCTGCTCGCCGCGCTGCTGCCGCTCGACCGGCTGATCGAGCCGGACCGGCTGGGCGGCGTGCTCGACCAGCTGGCGCTGCGCGGCCATGCCGATGAAGCGGTGGCGGCGGCCAAGCTGATCGCCCATTGGCTGAGCTTCGGCCCGCCGCTGATGCTCGCTTTGCTGCCGGCGGCGGCATTGCTGTCGATCGACGGGCCGGCGCTGCTGCGGCTCGAACTGGCGCTGGCGCTCGGCACCCCGGCGCTGGCGGCACTGGGGCTGACGGTCGCGGCGCTGACCGCCGGGCTGCGCGGCACCGGGGCGCTGGGCGGGCTGCTGATGCTGCCGCTGGCGGTGCCGGTGCTGATCTTCGGCGCGGGGGCGGTGGCGGACGGGTCCGGCTCGGCGCTCAGGCTGCTCGGCGCGGTATCGCTGCTGCTGACGGCAGGCGCGCCCTTTGCCGCCGGCGCGGCGCTGCGCGCGGCGCGGGAGTAGGTGGGGAGTTGTTTGTGCCGCGCCTTGCGGCGCGGGGGCGGCGTTGTTTGTGGTGCGGCTCACGCCGCACGGGCCGGTGCCGCGACCAAACAAAGACTCCCGGTGCCGGGAGCAAACAACTCCCCCGCAACCTCAATCCACCCTCAATCCCGCTGCCAGCGCGCCCAGATCGCGGTCGGCAGGATCAGCCCGCGCGCTTCCTCGCGCACGCCCAGTTCGCCGCATTCGACGCGGCCGGGCAGATCGGCAAAGGCCTGGGCGACCAGCTCGCCGATCGCCAGCGCCGACAGCCGCACCGCATAGACGGTGAGGAACAGGAAGCGCGATTCGGCGTCGAGCAGGCGGCGGCAATCGGCAACCAGCGGCGCCAGATGCTCTTCAAGCTTCCACACCTCGCCTTCGGGGCCACGGCCATATTTGGGCGGATCGAGGATGATCCCGTCATAACGCCGGCCGCGCCGCACCTCGCGCGCGACGAACTTCGCGGCATCGTCGACGATCCAGCGCACCGGCCGGTCGTCCATCCCCGACAGCCGGGCATTGGCGCGCGCCGCCTCGACCGATTTCTTCGAGGCGTCGACATGCACCATTTCGGCCCCGGTCGCCGCCAGCGCCAGCGTGCCGACGCCGGTATAGCCGAACAGGTTGAGCGCGGTGGCCGGCTTCAGGCCGCGCATCCAGTCCCACACCGGGGCCATGTCGGGGAAAAATCCCAGATGCCGGAACGGCGTGCAGGCGGCGGTGAAGCGCGCCTCGTTCCAGGCGAGCGGCCAGCCCTCGCGCGGGACCGGCCGGTCGAAGCGCCAGCGCCCGCCGCCATCCTCGTCCGATCCGGGCACGAACTCGCCGTCAGCCTGCCAGTCGGCGCTGGCGGGCGCCCACATCGCCTGCGGTTCGGGGCGGATGAAGCGGTAGCGGCCATAGCGTTCGAGCTTGCGGCCATGGCCGCTGTCGATCAGGCCGTAATCGGCCCAGCCATCGCCGATGAGCAGCCGGGGCGCGTCCATTCAGCCCTGCACCCCGGCAACCGGCGTCGCGCGCGCGGCGATATGGCCGATCACCGCCTCCAGATCGTTGGGCAACAGGCTGAACCGTTCCTCGCGCTCGAACAGCTTGCCGACGCGCGCCGGGAGCGAGGGGCGGATGCCGGTCGCGCGTTCGACCGCGTCGCGGAATTTGGCCGGATGCGCGGTCGCCAGCGTCACCACCGGCACATCGCCGGGCAGATCCGCCGCCCGCGCGGCGGCGAGCGCGACGGCGCTGTGCGGATCGATCACCTCGCCCGCGCGCTCGCACGCCCAGCGCATGGCGAGCGACATTTCATCGGCATCGATCCGCGCGCTCGAAAACAGCGGCCGCGCGCCCGTCAGCTGCGCATCGGTGAGCCGCATCGCCCGGTTGGCGGCAAAGGCCGCCATCTGGCCGGGCACGGCGGCGGCATCGAGATCGTGGAGCAGCCGTTCGAAGTTTGAGCTGACCTGAATGTCCATCGACGGAGTCGCGGTGGGCGTGACCACCCCGGCGGCATAATCGCCGGTCGACAGAGCCCGGTGCAGAATGTCGTTTACATTGGTGGCAACGATCAGCCGCGCCACCGGCAGGCCCATGCGCGCGGCGACATAGCCGGCGAACACATCGCCGAAATTGCCCGTCGGCACGGCAAAGGCGACCTGCCGGTCGGGCGCGCCCAGCCGGACGGCGGCGTAGAAATAATAGACGATCTGGGCCATCAGCCGCGCCCAGTTGATCGAGTTGACCGCCGACAAAGTGAAGCGGCCGGCGAAATCCGGGCGGCCGAACATCGCCTTCACCATCGCCTGGGCATCGTCGAAACTGCCCTCGATGGCGATGTTGTGGACATTGGGGGCGAGCACCGTGGTCATCTGCCGCCGCTGCACGTCCGACACCCGGCCATGCGGGTGGAGCATGAAGATATCGACCTTGGCCCGCCCGGCGAGCGCGTCGATGGCGGCCGAGCCGGTATCGCCCGAGGTCGCGCCGATAACGGTCAGATGCGTGTCGCGCCGCGACAGGAAGCGCTCGAACAACAGGCCGAGCAGCTGGAGCGCGACATCCTTGAACGCCAGTGTCGGGCCATGGAACAGCTCCAGCAGCCAATGGCGCTGGTCGAGCTGGACCAGCGGCGTCACCCCTGCATGGGCGAAGCGGCCATAGGCCTGGGTGCACAGCGCCTTCAGCGCATCATCGTCGATCGCCCCGCCGACAAAGGGGCGCATGACGGCAACCGCCGTGTCGACATAATCCAGCCCGGCAAGCGCGGCGATCTCCGCCCGGTCGAGGCGCGGCCAGGCGCTGGGCACGTAAAGCCCCCCGTCACCGGCAAGGCCGGCCAGGGTCACGGCCTCGAAATCGAGCGTCGGCGCCGCGCCGCGCGTGCTGATATAGTCCATGGCGGGCCGGATTAACCGTCGGGGACCGCCGGGGCAAGAAAGCGATCAGCCGCGCGCGCGGCGGCGCAGGGCGAGCAGATAGATGACCGCCGCGGCGCCGGCGAAGAAGAACCATTGCAGCGCATAGGCGATGTGATTGTCGGGCACATCGGCAAGGCTGGGTGGCCGGGCGGGCAACAGGCCGGGGGCCGGCGTCGTTGCCACCAGCCGCCAGACATGCGCCTTGTCGGGCGCGATCACGCCGCTGACCGGCCCGCCGGTCCAGCGCGGCGGCGCGGGCGTAGGCGACCAGCCCATCACCGCCTGAAAACCCGGCCCCTCGGCCCCGCGCGCACAGGCGGCGACATGCACCCAGCCAGTATCGCCCTTGGGGTTGCGGCCGGCCTGCGCGCTCCAGCCGGTGACGGTCAGGCAATAGGCCGAGGCCCGGCGGAACAGCGGCGGATCGCGCGGATCGGGCACCGCCGGTAGCGCGATTTCGGGCAGGCCGCGCGCGGCGGCATAACGGGCGATCAGCGCCTTTTTCTCGGCCGAACGCGCCAGCTGCCAGATGCCGAGCGCGATCATCACCGCCACCGCCCCGGCGACGATGATGGTGGGGACAAGCGGCAGGCGCAGGGGCGTGCGGGGACTGGTCATGACGGCTCGATCCGGCCTTCGCGCGCCTGATTGCGATGTTCAAGGAAGATCAGCGCCGCCTTGGCCGCGCGCAGGCTGAAGAGCGTCAGCACCAGCGTCAGCGGGCCCCAGAGCAACAGATGAACGAACACCGGCGGCGAAAAACGCAGCTCGACCAGAAGGGCCGCGACGGTCACCACCGTGCCGATGCCGAGCGTCAGGAACGCCGCCGGCCCGTCGCCGACATTATAGCGCCCGAAATCCAGCTCGCACGCCCGGCAGCGCGGCGCGAAACGGACCACGCCATCGAACAATGTCGGTGCGCCACAGGCCGGGCACAGGCCGCGCAGGGCAGCGGCGGCGAGTTCGGGAGACGCCATGTCAGTCCTTCCCCGGCGGGCGGTTTGCGTCAGCTGCAATGCAAAACGGCGCCGGGACGATCCGCCCCGGCGCCGTTTGAACAGGATGGGCGCAGCCCATCACCGGATCAGCCGTGAACCGGCGCGCCCCAGCTGCCCCACACATAGATGGCGACGAACAGGAACAGCCACACCACGTCGACAAAGTGCCAGTACCACGCCGCCGCTTCGAAGCCGAAATGCTGGCGCGGGGTGAAATCGCCGCGATAGCCGCGCACCAGGCAGACGATCAGGAAGATCGTGCCGACAAGCACGTGGAAGCCGTGAAAGCCGGTCGCCATGTAGAAGGCGGCACCGTAATTCAGGCCCTTAAACGGGATCGGCGAGTGCAGATATTCATAGGCCTGGATGGCCGAGAACAGCAGGCCGAGGCCGATGGTCAGCCACAGGCCCTTCTTGAACCCTTCGCGATCGCCGTTGATCAGCGAATGATGCGCCCAGGTCACGGTGGTGCCCGAGCAGAGCAGGATCAGCGTGTTGAGCAGCGGGAAGGCGAACGGATCGATCACTTCCAGCCCCTTGGGCGGCCACTGGGCGGCGATCTCGGCGATCTGCGCCGACCCGTCGACGATTTCGAGCGGCACCGGGAACAGCGAGAAGTCGAACCACGCCCAGAACCAGCCGACGAAGAACATCACTTCCGAGGCGATGAACAGGATCATGCCGTAGCGCAGGTGCAGCTGCACGACCGGGGTGTGATCGCCGCTGTTCGCTTCGCGCACAACGTCCGACCACCAGCCATACATGGTGTAGAGCACGCCGGCGAGGCCGAGCAGGAACACATAGCCGCCATAGGCCGCCTGGTGCATCCACATCACGCCGCCGACCGCCATGGTCAGCGCCGAGAACGAGCCCAGGAGAGGCCAGGGGCTGGGGGGCAGAATGTGATAATCGTGGTTCTTGGCGCCGGCCATGATGCGTCCCTGCTCCGTTGATCGAAAAGCCCTAGCTGCCCTGCCCGGCGGAATCCACCGGGTAGAAGGTGTAGCTGAGGGTGATTTGCTGGATATCCTTCGTGTCGGGATCATCAAGGATCGCCGGATCGACGAAGAATGTGACCGGCATGCGCACGCGCTCGCCGGGCTTGAGCGTCTGCTCGGTAAAGCAGAAACACTCGATCTTGTTGAAATATTTGCCCGCCTGATCGGGCGAGACGTTGAACACCGCGCGGCCCGTCACCGGCCGATCGGTCAGGTTCTGGGCATAATAGAACGCCATGTCGCGCGCGCCGACCGCAACGCGCTGCACCGGCTGTTCGGGACCGAAGCGCCAGGGCAGACCCGAGGCGGTGTTCGCGTCGAAACGCACGGCCACCTGCACGCTGCTGGCACGGGTCGGCAGATCGGCCTCGGTCGCGCGCATCGTCGTGCCGCCAAAGCCGGTGACCTGACAGAACAGCCGGTAAAGCGGCACGGCGGCAAAGCCGAGGCCGACCATGGCAAGCGCCATCAGCGCGGCGAGCGCGGCGCTGCGGCGGTTGCGGAGCGCGAGATCGGTCATACGCCCGGCTGCCCGATCTTGGCGAAGGTGAGGAAGAAGAACAACAGCGCCATGCCGGCCAGCACAAGCGCCATCACCCGCGACCGGGCACGCTGACGGGCGCGGATCTCTTCGATCGGATCGGTCATGCGAGCCTCATCGCGACGATGTCGGCAACGAGCGCACCGAACAGGATGAACAGATACAGGATCGAAAAAGCGAACAGCTTTTTCTCGGCCTTCATGCCCTCCACCGGCTGCGCCGGCGGAAAGCCGACGCGCACCGCAAGCAGCAGGAACACCGCGCTCAGCACCGCCGCCGCGACGCCGTAAACCGGCCCGGCAAGCCCCAAGGGCCAGGGGGCGACCGCCGCCGCGATCATCGGCAGCGTGTAGAGGAAGATCTGCCGCCGCGTCGCGCGTTCACCCGCGACCACCGGCAGCATCGGCACGCCGGCATTGGCGTAATCCATGCGCACGAACAGCGCGAGCGCCCAGAAATGCGGCGGCGTCCACAGGAAGATGATCATGAACAGGAGCACCGGCATCAGCGTGACGTCGCCGGTGACGGCGGCCCAGCCGATCAGCGGCGGGAACGCCCCGGCGGCGCCGCCGATCACGATGTTCTGCGGCGTCCGCGGCTTCAGCCACATCGTGTAGATGACGGCGTAGAAGAAGATCGAGAAGGCGAGGATCGCAGCGGCGAGCCAGTTGGTCGCCAGCCCCATGATCACCACCGAAAAGCCCGACAGCGCCATGCCGAAATGCAGCGCCGATTCAGGCGCCATCCGCCCGGCGGGCAAAGGCCGGCGCGCGGTGCGCTTCATCTTGGCGTCGATATCGGCTTCATACCATTGGTTGAGCGCCCCGGCGGCACCCGCCGCAACGGCGATGCACAGGATGGCGGTGAAGCCGATCACCGGATCGATCCCGCCCGGCGCGGCGAGCAGGCCGCACAGGGCGGTGAAGACGACGAGCGTCATCACCCGCGGCTTGGTCAGCGCGAGAAAGTCCCGCCAGTCGGCGGGCATCGGAACGGATGCGTCGAGCGTGGTGCTGTTCATCGCCTGGCACTCTTGCTGTGCAGCCGGCGCGAAAGGCCATGCCTCCCGCGCCGTCCGCTGCACGTCCCGCCAACAGGGCGGGGCCGGTGGCCCGCCGCCACGATCGGCAGCGGGCCGGACGCCGAAGGTCAGTCGATCTTCGGCAGGGTTTCGAACTGGTGGAACGGCGGCGGGCTGGACAGGGTCCATTCCAGCGTCGTCGCACCTTCGCCCCACGGATTGTCGGCAGCCTTGCGGCCGGCGAGCAGCGAGACGATCACGTTGACGAAGAAGATCGCCATGCCGAGCGCCATGATGCCATAGCCGACGCTCGCCAGATGGTTGTAGGCGGCATAGGCATCCGGATAGTCCGGATAGCGGCGCGGCATGCCCTGGGTGCCCAGGAAGTGCATCGGGAAGAACAGCACGTTCACGCCGACGAAGAACACCCAGAAATGCAGCTGGCCGAGCAGCTCGTTATACTGGCGGCCGCTCATCTTGGCGAACCAGTAATAGAAGCCGGCGAACAGCGCGAACACCGCGCCCAGCGACAGCACATAGTGGAAGTGCGCGACGACATAATAGGTGTCGTGCAGATTGTCGTCGACGCCGCCATTGGCGAGCACGACGCCGGTCACGCCACCGACGGTGAACATGAAGATGAACCCGAGCGCCCACAGCATCGGCGTCTTGAAGGTGATCGAGCCGCCCCACATGGTCGCGATCCACGAGAAGATCTTGATGCCGGTCGGCACCGCGATCACCATCGTCGCCGCGGTGAAGTACATCTTCACATTCACGCTCATGCCGGTCGTGAACATGTGGTGCGCCCACACGACGAAGCCGATCACGCCGATCGCCACCATCGCATAGGCCATGCCCAGATAACCGAACACCGGCTTGCGGCTGAAGGTCGCGATGATCTGGCTGACGATGCCGAAGCCCGGCAGGATCATGATGTACACTTCGGGATGGCCGAAGAACCAGAACAGATGCTGGTAAAGCACCGGATCGCCGCCGCCGGCCGCATCATAGAATGCGGTGCCGAAGTTGCGGTCGGTGAGCAGCATGGTGATCGCGGCCGCGAGCACCGGCAGCGCGAGCAGCAGCAGGAAGGCGGTGACCAGCACCGACCACACGAACAGCGGCATCTTGTGCAGGGTCATGCCCGGCGCGCGCATGTTGAAGATGGTGGTGATGAAGTTGATCGCGCCAAGGATCGACGCCGCGCCGGCCAAGTGCAGCGACAGGATCGCCATGTCGACCGCCGGGCCCGCCGAGCCGCTGGTCGACAGCGGCGGATAGACGGTCCAGCCCGTGCCCGCGCCATTGCCGGTGCCGCCCGGCACAAAGGCCGAGCCGAGCAGCAGCAGAAAGGCGGGAACAGTCAGCCAGAAGCTGATATTGTTCATGCGCGGAAAGGCCATGTCCGGCGCGCCGATCATGATCGGCACGAACCAGTTGCCAAAGCCGCCGATCATCGCCGGCATGACCATGAAGAACACCATGATCAGGCCATGGGCGGTGATCAGCGCGTTCCACAGGTGATAGGCCTGATCCATCGAGGCGGTCGAGCCTTCGACGATGCTGGCCCAGCCCTGCAGATACTGGACGCCGGGGGCGGCCAGTTCCATGCGCATCAGGCCCGAAATCGCGCCACCGACGATCCCCGCGATGATCGCGAAGATCAGGTAAAGCGTGCCGATATCCTTGTGGTTGGTCGACAGGAACCAGCGCGCGAAGAAGCCCGGCTTGTGATCGGCATCATGCGCGTGATGCCCATGGTCCGCGACAAAGGCGGACGGGGTTGCAGCAATCTCAGTCATCAGTTGGTACCCTGGCTGGGTTCGCCGCCGGGGGCGGCAGAAACGCTGGCGGTCTCGGCGGCGGGGGCAGCCGCTGCGGCAGCGGCCGGCGCGGCCTCGGCCGCACCCGGCATCTTGCCGCCCTTGGCCGCGACCCAGGCCGCGAACTTTTCAGCCGACACGACTTCGATCGCGATCGGCATATAAGCGTGGCGTGCGCCGCACAGTTCCGAGCACTGGCCGAAATACACGCCTTCCTTTTCCGCCTTGAACGCGATCTCGTTCACGCGGCCGGGGATGGCGTCGAGCTTCACCCAGAAGGACGGCATCGCAAAGCTGTGGATCACGTCGTTGGACGTGGTCAGCAGGCGGATTTCCTGCCCGACCGGAATGACCATGCGGTTGTCGACGGCAAGCAGGCGCGGGCCATCGGCGTCGGTGCGCTGCTTGGCACCCGGCTTGGGCTGGTCCTCGAGCATGTTCGACACGATCTCGAACCCGCCATGATCCGGATACTGATAGGTCCAGTACCACTGGTTGCCGATCGCCTTGACCGTGACCGCATCCTTGCCGGCCGGCTTGAACTGGGCGGCGAGCAGGCTGATCGAGGGAATGGCGATGCCGACCAGGATCAGCACCGGCACCAGCGTCCAGATCACCTCGATCGCGGTGTTGTGCGACGTCTTGGACGGCACCGGATTGGCGGCGCGGCGGAAGCGGACGATGCACCACAGCAGCAGGCCGAGCACGAGGACGCAGATCGCGACCATGATCGGCATCAGCAGCGCATCATGCATCCAAAGCGCACGGCGGCCATTGGGCGAGAACTGGGTCTGCAGGCCGATCGCGCGATCGGTCGGCATGCCGATGCCGGCCACCGGGGCCTGCACGGCGTCGTCGGCGGGTGCCTGGGCCGCAGCCGGAGCTGCGGCCACCGGTTTGGCTTCGGCCGCCACCGTCGCTGCTTGTTGGGGCGCATCCTGCGCCTGGGCAATGGCCGGCGCACATGCGAGGCCGATCGCGAGCAAGAGGGTTTTGGCGAGCTTCATAGGCGTCCCGTTTTCTTCCATCGGTTGTTGCTGGCGGACGCCGGCAACAGGCGGTCCTGACAACGAAATCGGGCGGCTTATAGGCGCGGTTCCGGGCCGCCTCAAGATCGGTTATGTCCGCTAACATATATTATAGAACACGGGCGCAGCATTGCACGCCCGGGGCCAAGCGCGTATCGCGGCGGGCATGACCGCCGCCGCTTCCCCCGACCTGTCCGACGATCAGATTCTGGCCGAATTCCGTAGCGCCGGCGCGCTGCTCGACGGGCATTTCATCCTGTCATCGGGCCTGCGCAGCCCCCGTTATCTGCAATGTGCGCGGGTGCTGATGAACCCGGCGCGCGGGGCCCGACTCGCCGCCGCACTCGCCGCGCGGCTGCCGGACGATGTGCGCGCGGCGATCAGCGCGGTGGTGTCGCCGGCGATGGGCGGGGTGATTGCCGGCCATGAAATGGGCCGCACGCTCGGCGTCGATGCGATGTTCCTCGAAAGGCCCGACGGGGTGTTCCATCTGCGCCGCGGCTTTGCGCTGGAGCTGGGGCAGAAGGTGCTGATGATGGAGGATGTGGTGACGACCGGCCTGTCGTCGCGCGAAGCCATTGCCGCGATCCGCGCCGCCGGGGGCGAAGTCGTCGCCGCCGCCGCGCTGGTCGACCGGTCGAACGGCAGCGCCGATCTGGGCGTGCCGTTTTTCCCGCTGATCCGGCTCGACGTGCCAAGCTATGCGCCCGACGCGTTGCCGCCCGAGCTGGCGGCGATCCCGGCGGTCAAGCCCGGAAGCCGCGCGGCATGACCCTGCGGCTGGGCGTCAACATCGATCATGTCGCCACCATCCGCAACGCGCGCGGCGGCGACCATCCCGATCCGGTGCGCGCGGCGGAGATCGTCGCCGCGTGCGGGGCCGACGGCATCACCGCTCATCTGCGCGAGGACCGTCGCCATATCCGCGATGCCGATCTGGAACGGATCATGGCCGCGACCGATCTGCCGCTCAATCTGGAGATGGCGGCGACCGAGGAGATGCTGGCGATCGCGCTGCGCCACCGCCCGCACGCCACCTGCATCGTGCCCGAAAAGCGCGAGGAGCGGACGACCGAGGGCGGGCTGGACGCCGCCGGGCTGCACAACCAGCTGGCACCACTGGTGTCGCGGCTGGGCGATGCCGGCATCCGCGTCAGCCTGTTCATCGAACCCGATCCGCGCCAGATCGAGGCGGCGATCCGGCTGGGCGCGCCGGTCGTCGAGTTCCACACCGGCCGCTATGCGCATCTGCTGCTGGCGGACGATCAGCCGGCGGCAACCGCCGAGCTGGCGCGCATCGCCGATGCCGCGGCGCTCGCGGCCAAGAACGGCATCGAATCGCATGCCGGGCACGGGCTGACCTTCGCCAATGTCGTGCCCATCGCCGCCATCCCGCAGATTGCCGAGCTGAACATCGGCCATTATCTGATCGGCGAGGCGATTTTCATCGGGCTGGACCAGAGCATCCGGCAGATGCGGGCGCTGATGGATGAAGCGCGCGGCATTACGGGGACGCGCGCCGGTTCATGATCGTCGGCCTCGGCTCCGATCTGTGCAGCATCGAGCGGATCGCAGCCTCGCTCGCGCGGTTCGGCGACCGGTTCGAACAGCGGGTGTTCACCGATGCCGAGCGCGCCCGCGCCGCGCGGCGGCCGCTGACCAAAGCGGGCACCCTCGCCAAGCGCTTTGCCGCCAAGGAGGCGTTTTCCAAGGCGGTCGGCACCGGCTTTCGCCGCGGCGTGTTCATGCGCGACATCGGCGTGGTCAACCTGCCCTCGGGCGCGCCGACGCTCGCGCTGGAGGGCGGCGCGCGCGCGGCGCTCGATGCGCTGATCCCCGCCGGCCATGTCGCGCGGATACATTTGACATTGACCGACGACCATCCCTGGGCGCAGGCGTTCGTGATTATCGAGGCGGTGGCGGAATGATGGCACCGCCCCGATCCCCGTTCAGCGCCTGCACAGCCACAGGGTGCAACAGCGGCAGGCGCATGGCCGGGGGCATGATCGGGTGAACGGAACGGACGGAATGGAACAGGGCGCGACGATGGCAGGGCCGAAAGACAAGACCGACTGGCTGGCCGAGGCGCGCGGCATCTTCTGGCTGCTGCTGGCAGTGCTCGGCTTTCACAGCTTCATCGCCAAGCCATTCTATATCCCGTCGGAATCGATGATGCCCGGCCTGCTGGTCGGCGACCGGCTGGTCGTGTCCAAATATCCCTATGGCTGGTCCTATGTCTCGCCGACCTTCCATATCCTGCCGTTCATGCCGGGGCGGCTGTTCGGGCGGCTGCCGGAGCGCGGCGATGTCGTGATCGCCTCCCCGCCGGGCGTCCGGCAGGATTATATCAAGCGGGTGATCGGCCTTCCCGGCGACCGGATCGAGATGCGCGGCGGCACTCTGGTGCTGAACGGCGTGCCGGTCCGGCGGTCGCTGCCAGCGCCGCGACTGATCCCCGTCGACGCCAATGCGCCATGCCGCGACGACCAGTTTCCCGGCCGCCTTGTGACCGGCCCGGACGGCAAGCCCTATTGCGCGCTGCCGATCGTGCGCGAAACCCTAGCCAATGGCCGCAGCTTCGACACCATCGATCTGGGGGCCAGCTCGACCGACGATTTCCCGCCGCTGACCGTGCCCGAGGGGCATGTGTTCCTGGTCGGCGACAATCGCGACCGCTCCGCCGACAGCCGTGTGCCGCTCGACCAGGGCGGGCTGGGCGGGCCGGTGCCGTGGGAGAATCTGGGCGGCCGGGCGGAGTTCATCACCTTCTCGCTCGACGGCACGGCCGAATGGTACAATCCGATCAGCTGGCTGCAGGCGCTGCGCGGCGGCCGGGCGGGCAATTCGCTGCATCCGGCACGCGCGGAGCGCTGACCGCGCGCCGGCCCGCTCCAGGCCTTTGATTTGGCGCATTTTCCGAGTCGCCGGGTGGATCCAACCCGGCTTGAAAATGCTCCAGGCCAGGCCGCGCATCACAGCCGACGCCGGCCCAAAAAGTTCGGGCGCTGAGCCTGAAGCGCAGCGCCCGGAACGATCCGTCGAGATTGGGGAAAGGCCGGAGGCTCAGCGCGGCCCAGATGCCGCGCCGGGCATCCCGCCCGGCATGCCCTGCTGTTGCTGCTGCATCTGCTGGAGCACCGCGGCGGGGATGAAATCGATCAGCTCGACCTCGAAAATCAGCAGCGAGTTGGCCGGGATCTTGCCGCCGCCGACTTCGCGCTCGCCATAGCCCAGCTCGGGCTTGATCCAGAACCGCGCCTGACCGCCGCGCTTGAGCAGCTTCAGCCCTTCGGAAAAGCCGGGGATGACCTGCGCGACCTCCATCGGGGCGCGTTCATTCTGGTCGAACACCGTGCCGTCGCGCAGCATGCCCTTATATTTGACGAGCACGACATCGGTATCGGCCGGGCTGTCGCCCTCGCCGGCCTTGAGCATCTGATATTGCAGGCCCGATGCGGTCTGGGTGACGCCGGGCTGGCCCGCATTCCACGACAGGAACTGCGCGGACGAGCCGGTCTGCGCGATCACCGGGCCGGTGCCGACCCAGGCGAGCCCGAACGCGGCCACCGCCGCGACGCCAAGGCCGCCCCACAACATCGACAGCACCCGCCGGGAAACGGGACGAAGCGGAACGGCGGTCACGGACATGGATCAACTCCGGTGGTCAGGCCCGGTCAGTCGGGCGATAACGGCCGGCAGCTAAACCACAGCCGGCCGTCCGGGGAAAGCCGGAAAGCCAGGATATTGGCGCAAAAGACGAAAATGCCCCCGTGCGGGGCAAAGGGGGCGGACCGGCCGCCCCCGCCAGCGTCTTACTTGACGCCGTCGCGCTCGGCCCGCTTGCGCTCCAGCTTGCGGGCGCGGCGGATCGCGGCAGCGCGCTCACGGGCGCGCTTTTCCGACGGCTTTTCATAATGGCGGCGCAGCTTCATCTCGCGATAGACGCCTTCGCGCTGCAGCTTCTTCTTGAGCGCGCGCAGCGCCTGGTCAACATTGTTGTCGCGGACGAGGATTTGCATAACGCCGTCAGACTCCGTTTCCCGAAAACGGATGCGAGGCCGACAGCCGGCCTCTCACCCGCAAAGCATAATAGAAGGTTCGTCGCAAACCGGGTTTGCGCCGTTCGCGCCGCCCTAGCAGCCGGATCGCGATTCGACAAGCATTTGCGCGCAGCCGCCCGGCAATCGCCGCGCACGCCCTTGATTTCGGCGCGGACGGCCCCGGAATCGCAAGGCCCCGCGCACCCATGCGGGCGGCGGGGCCTTTGTCCCGGCAGCCCGTTTCCGGGCAGCCAAAAAAATCTCAGTATTTCTGCTGCCGTTCGTAAAGGGACTTATAATGCTGGATACGGGTGACGCGCAGTCCGGGCATCCCCGAACGGTCGACGGCCCGCTGCCAGGCAGCGAATTCCTCGACGGTGAGACCATAGCGCTCGCAGGCCTCGTCGACGGTCAGCAGGCCGCCATTGACGGCAGCCACGACCTCGGCCTTGCGGCGCACGACCCAACGGCTGGTGTTGGGCGGCGGCAGGCTGTCGAGGGTGAGCGACTCCCCGAGCGGGCCGATCACCTGGGCGGGGCGGATTCTCTGGTTCTCGATCATTTCTACCTCAAACAGGGCGGTTCTCGCCTCGATACGCAACGCTTGCCGGGCATAGGCCCAACAGGGTTCAGGAACGCTGAAACCGAAAGGTAAACCGCCTGGTCATGATCGGGCCTCCACGCGGAGCAGAGCAGCCACATCGCTGTTGAAACAACCGGTCGCGCCTGCGCCATTCGACCGGCCGGTGCCGAACAGGTGGACAAGACGTGCGCCGGCATCGCCGTCGCCCTGCGCGGCGGCAACGATCTGGGCGGTGCGGCTGGCCGACTGACGCGCCACCGCGACCGCGACCAAAGTCGCATAATCGGGTTGCGTCGCCCGCCGTGCCCGCCGTGCCAGCCCAAGATCGATTTCCACTGCGCCCGGTCCTGTTTTCTGTTCGTCGGGGGACGGCATAGACCGATCAGGGCTAAAGGGAGGTAAAGCCCGGTGCGTCCGTAAAACCACAATATGGCAAGCCTTTGCCGCTTGGCGACGGAACCGGGTGTGTCATTGTTTGGTCGCGGCACCGGGTGTTTTTGATTGGGAAGAACGGCACCGGCCCGCACCCCCACCCGGCCTCCCATAGCGTAACCTGCCGTTGGGAGGCCGGGTGGGGGTGTGGACCGGTGCCGCCCCTGCGCCGTGAGGCGCAGCACAAACAACACCACCCCCGCAAAACCCCCTGCATTCTCAAACGCGGCCCGAGCGCCTATATGCCGCGCCGATGACTGAAGGTGCAGATTTCCAGCTCGGCCCGGATTTGCGGGGCAAGCGCATCGTCGTCGCCATGTCGGGCGGCGTCGACAGTTCGGTCGTGGCGGCGCTTGCCGCGCGGTCGGGGGCCGAGACGATCGGCGTCACCTTGCAGCTTTACGATCATGGCGCGGCGGTCGGCCGCACCGGCAGCTGCTGCGCCGGGCAGGACATCCGCGACGCCCGCGCCGTCTGCGACCGACTGGGCATCGCGCATTACGTGTTCGATCATGAAAGCCGGTTCCGCGACAGCGTGATCGACCAGTTCGCCGACGAATATCTGGCCGGGCGCACGCCGATCCCGTGCGTGCGCTGCAACATGGGGGTGAAGTTCACCGACCTGTTCGGGCTGGCGCGGCAGCTGGGCGCGGACTGTCTGGCGACCGGCCATTATGTCCGCCGCGTCGTCGGGCCGGAGGGGGCAGAGCTGCACCGCGCGCTCGATCCGGCGCGCGACCAGAGCTATTTCCTGTTTGCGACCACGACCGAACAGCTCGATTTCCTGCGTTTCCCGCTGGGCGGCCTGCCCAAGCCCGAAGTGCGCGCGATCGCAGCCGAGCTGGGCCTTGGCGTCGCTATGAAGCCCGACAGCCAGGATATCTGCTTCGTCCCCGACGGCGATTATGCCGGGCTGGTGCGCAAGCTGCGCCCCGATGCCGACACGGCGGGCGAGATTGTCGATCTGGAAGGCCGGGTGCTCGGCCGTCATCCGGGCCTTATTCATTACACGGTCGGCCAGCGGCGCGGGCTGGAGATTGGCGGGCAAGCCGAGCCGCTTTACGTCGTCCGCCTCGACGCGGCGGCGCGCCGGGTGATTGTCGGCCCGCGCCGCGCGCTTGCGGTCGCCGCCGCGCAGCTGAGCGAGATCAACTGGCTGGGCGGCGGCTATACCGGGCCGGTCCATGCCAAGGTGCGGTCGATGGCCAAGCCCGCCCCGGCGCGGCTGGAGGGCGACCGGCTGGTGTTCGACGCCCCCGAATATGGCGTGTCGCCGGGCCAGGCGGCGGTGCTTTATGCCGGGGAGCGGGTGCTGGGCGGCGGCTGGATCGCGGCGACTGAAAGCGCGCTTGCCACCGCTGCCTGAACGGGCCGGCGAACCAAGCTAGGCCCGTTCGCGCCGGGCGACCAGATAAAGCGCCATCCCCGCCCCGCCGAGCACGCCCAGCACCTGCCAGCTGCCCGCCCCCGACTGGGCGGCGACCCAGCCGCAGGTGGCGATGCCGGCCAGGGTCAGCGCCCATATGCCCGCCCGGCCCGGCTCGGCGCGCGGCAGGGCGGCGATGCTGAGCGCATAGATGATCATCCGCGCGAGCACGCTTGCCACCGCCAGCCAGGCAAAGCCGCCGGTCAGCGCCAGCACGGCGATGAACGCGCCCATGAACCAGATCGACCGGGCGGGGGTCGCAAAGCGCGGATCGACGGCCGCGAACCAGCGCGGCAGCAGCCCGTCGCGCCCCATCGCATAGGTGGTGCGCGCGCTGCCGGTGACGCCCGCGGCGACATTGCCGGTGACCGAAGCGATGGCGGCGATGGTGAGCAGCAGCGCCCCGGCCTCCCCCCATACCGCGCGGCCGAACGCGATCATCGGCGCATCGCCCCCGGCCGCGCCCGCCGGGGCCGTGCCCATCACCGCCAGATAGGCGGCCTGGATGAGCGTATAGACCAGCGCCGTCAGCACCACCGTGCCGATCAGCGCGCGCGGCAGCGTGCGGCCCGGCCGCCGCGTCTCGCCCGCCGCAACCACGCTGTTTTCGAACCCGACAAAGGCATAAAGCGTCAGCAGCGCCGCCGCGTTGAGTTCGGCAAGCGGCGGCACCGCCGGCGGCACCGGCACCGACCGCAGCAACCCCGACAGGTCGGGCGCGGTCATGACGAGCGCCGCCAGCGCGAGCAGGACGAGCGGCGCGGCCTTGAGCAGCGTCATCGCATCGACCAGCCGCACCGCCCGGCGCACCCCGGCGACATTGACCGCGCAGACGAGCGCGATGACCGCCAGGATCAGCGCCGCGCGCACCGGCCCGGTGCCGAGCACCGGCCATAGCCCGGCCGCATAGGCCACCAGCACATTGAGATTGGCCGCGAGCGCCGTCGCCCGCGCGACATAATAGAGCCAGCCGGCCTGAAAGGCGACGAACGGCCCGAACGGTGCCGCATAGACGACCGGCCCGCCCGACAGCGGATGATGCCCGGCGATGCGCGCAAAGGGCAGCGCAATGACCAGCGCGAGCAGCCCGAACAGCGGAAAGGCAAACGGACTGAACGCGCCGAACCGTTCGGCCAGCGTCCCCGGCAGGACGAAAATCCCCGCCCCCACCAGCCCGTTAAACGCCAGAAACGCCGATCCCAGCAGCCCGATGTCGCGCCGCAACGCACCGTCGGCGGCCGAGCCGGTGCCGCTCAAAGCGCGAACAGCCCCTCGATCACCGTCACGCAGCCGCCGCCGAGCAGCACCCGGTCCCCGGCCAGCCGGCAGGCGACATGGCCGCCCCGTGCGCTGGCCTGGAACGCGGTGAACGCCTCGCGGCTCAGCCGTCTGGCCCAGAACGGGGTGAGCGCGGCATGGGCGGACCCGGTGACCGGGTCCTCGTCAATCCCGCACACCGGCACGAACACCCGGCTGACAATATCGGTCGCAGCACCGGGCGCGGTGGCAATCGCCATCACCCCGGTCGCGGCAAGGGCACGGAAATCGGGGGCAAGCGCGCGCACCGCCGCTTCGTCGGCAAGCAGCACGATCACCGCCGGCTCCGCCGCATCGCCTTCAGACTGGAAGGTCGCGGCCCCCGCCACGCCAAGTGCTGCTGCGACATCGGCGCGGTCATGCGGCACCACCGGCACCGCCGGCAGGTCGAGCCGGTAGCGGTCGCCGTCGCGCGCCACCGTCAGCACGCCGGCCTTGCGCGTGCGGAAACGCACCGCATCGCGCCCGTTCATCAGCACATGCCCCGCCGCCAGCGTCGCATGGCCGCACATCGCCACTTCGACCGCAGGGGTGAACCAGCGCAGCTCATAATCGGCATCGCCGGTCGCGGGGATGGTGAAGGCGGTTTCAGCGAGATTGTTCTCGTTGGCGATGGCCGCGAGCAGCGCATCGGGCAGCCAGGCGTCGAGCGGCATCACCGCCGCCTGATTGCCGGCAAAGCGCCGGTCGGCAAAGGCATCGACCTGGGTGAACGCCAGCCTCGTTCCGCTCATCGCTCCCGCATCTCCCGCAAATGTTCATCGGCCTGCCCGGCCCGGTCGATCTTGCCCTCCGGATCGAGGTGGATCAGCACCTCGGTATCCGGAAAGGCACGGGCAAGCCGCCCCTCCATCTCCTCGACCACATCATGCGCCTCGGCAATGGTCATCGCCGGATCGACCCAGACATGGAATTGCGCGAAATCCTGCATGCCGCTGGTGCGGGTGCGCAGATCGTGAATCCCCCGGAACGCCGGATGGTCGTTGGCAAGCGCGATAAAGGCGCGGCGCTTCGGTTCGGGCCATTCGCGGTCCATCAGCTGGTCGACGGCGGTGCGCGCCGCGGACCATGCGCCGCGGATCAACCACAGCGCAATCGCGATCCCGCCCAATGCATCGGCCCCGGACAGCCCGGCCCCGGCCTCAAGCGCAAGCGCGGCGATGACGCCCAGATTGAGCATCAGATCGGACTGGTAATGCAGATTGTCGGCGGCAATCGCCACCGATCCGGTGCGCCGGATCACCCGCCGCTGCACGGCAAGCAGCGCCGCCGTCACCCCGATCGCCGCCAGCGACACGCCGATCCCCCATTCGGGGCTGGCGGGCACGGCCCCCGCGACCAGCCGGTCGACCGCGCGCCAGCCAATGCCGGCGGCCGACACCGCGATCAGCCCGACCTGGGCGAGCGCGGCCAGCGCCTCCGCCTTGCCATGGCCGAAGCGGTGGTCATGATCGGCGGGAAGTGCTGCCAGCTGCACCGCCCAGAGCGTGATCAGCGACGCCGCCAGATCGAACCCGGTATCGGCAAGCGAGCCGAGCATCGCGACCGATCCGGTGCGCCATGCGGCAAAGCCCTTGAGCGCCAGCAGCAGCAGCGCCGCCGACACGCTGGCCAGCGCCGCCATGCGCGTCAGCCGCGCATAAGGGGCCGGATCACGGGCCGGATCGCTGGCCAGATCGCGCGCCGGCCCGGTCATGGATAGAGCAGCGACGTCCGCCAGCCATCGCCGTCGCGTTCGAACAGGCGGCGCTCGTGCAGCCGGTGGGCGCGGTCGAGCCAGAATTCGATCCTGAGCGGCGTGACCCGGTAGCCGCCCCAATGCGGCGGGCGGGGCACATCCTGCCCGTCGAACCGCGCGCGCGCGTCTTCATAGCGCGCCTCGAACGTCGCCCGGTCGGGCAGGGTCCGGGACTGGTCGGACGCCCAGGCGCCCAGCTGCGAATCGCGCGACCGGGAGGCGAAATAGGCATCCGATTCGGCGTCGCCGACGATCGACACCGGCCCTTCGATGCGGATCTGGCGGCGCAGCGATTTCCAGTGGAACAGCAGGGCCGCCTGCGCATTGACGGCCAGATCGCCGGCCTTGCGCCCTTCGCGGTTGGTGTAGAACACGAACCCGTCCGGCCCATGGCCCTTGAGCAGCACCATCCGCACCGCCGGCCGCCCCGCGGCATCGGCGGTCGCAAGCGCCATCGCGTTCGAATCGTTGATCTCGCTCGCTCGCGCCTCCTGATACCAGATGTCGAACAGGGCGAAGGGATCGGTGAGGGTTTCAAACGGGCTGGCCATGGCCCGGGCCTCTACGCCCGCCCCGCCCGAAATGCCAGCGCCGGGCGGGATCAGAGACCGCGCTTGCGCGCCTGCGGATAGCTGCCGAGCAGCCGCACCCATTTGGTGTGGAAGCGCAGCTCGTCGAGCGCGCGATCGACCGCCGGGTCGCCCGGCATGCCTTCGATATCGGCATAGAATTCGGTCGCCGCAAAGCTGCCGCCGCGCTGATAGCTTTCCAGCTTGGTCATGTTGACGCCATTGGTCGCAAAGCCGCCCAGCGCCTTGTAGAGCGCGGCGGGGATGTTCTTCACCTCGAACGTCAGGCTGGTCATCACCGGCACGCCCGCCGCCGGCACCCGCGCCTCGCACGCCAGCACGGTGAAGCGCGTCATGTTGTGCGGCGCATCGGCAATCGATTCGGCAAGCACGTCGAGCCCGTAGAGCGCGGCGGCAAAGCGCGGCGCGATGGCGGCGGCGCCGACCTCGCCCTGCTCAGCCACCAGCGCGGCGGCAGCGGCGGTGTCGGCATAGGGCACCGGCCGGATGCCGCGCGCGCGCAGCCATTGCCGGCTCTGCCCCAGCGCCTGAGGATGGCTGATCGCCTGCGTCACCGGCACCCCGGCGCGGCCGAGCAGGCACGGCTCGATGGGTAGGAAATGTTCATCGACAATCGCCAGCCCGGATTCGGGCAGCAGGAAATGAATGTCGGCCACCCGCCCGTGCAGCGAGTTTTCAATCGGGATCACGGCATGGCCGGCGCGGCCCTCGCGCACCGCCTCCAGCGCGTCTTCGAAGCTGAAACAGGGCAAGGGCAGCCCGTCGGGAAAATGGCCGAGCGCGGCCAGATGCGAATTCGCCCCCGGCGCGCCCTGAAAGGCGACGGCGCGCGCGGGATCGGCGGCGGCGGCGGCGGCCATTTCGGCCACAAGCCGTCGGGCGGGTTCGGGATAGCTCTGCACGGGGCGGGGGGTTAGGCAGTTTTGCCGCTTTTGTGAACCCAGACGCCCGCTTGCGGGCGGGCGCGTCTATTCTTAAAGGAACCGCGGCTTTTTAGAGGATCAGGAGCAACATGGACGACCGCAACAACACGATCGCCGGCTGGGTGCTGGGTGCCGGCATCGTGGCGCTGGGCGCCGGCATTGTCTCGAGCGAGCTGTTCAAGGCCGAACGGCCCGAGAAGATGGGTTATCCGATTGCCGGCGTCGTCGAGACGGGCGGCAGCGCGGCGGAAGCCGAGGAATCGATCGAGGCGCGCATGGCCAAGGCCGATCCGGCGGCGGGCGAAAAGAGCTTCGCCAAATGCGCGGCCTGCCATTCGATCAACAAGGGCGGCGCGAATGGCGTCGGCCCCAATCTGTGGGGCACGGTGGGCAGCAACCATGCCCATGTCGCCGGCTTCGCCTATTCGGATGCGCTCAAGGGCAAGAGCGGCCCGTGGGACTGGGCCAGCCTTGATGCCTGGCTGAAAAGCCCGCGCAAATATGCCGAAGGCACCAAGATGACCTTTGCCGGCATCGGCGACGGGCAGGAACGCGCCAATGTCATCGCCTATCTGAACGCGCAGAGCGATGCGCCCAAGCCGATGCCCGAGGCCCCGGCAGAAACAACCGATGACGCGGCGAGCGAGGAAGCAGCCGCCGAAGCGCCCGCCGAACTCAACGCGGCCGAGGCTCCGGCGGCAGGCGAATAAGCCCGCGCGCCCCGCGCCTGCTGATACAAAAAGGGCCGCGCCCGGGACGATCCGGGCGCGGCCTTTTTTTGCGCTCAAGGTCAGCGATCAGTCGGCAAACGGATCGCGGACGAGGATCGTGTCCTCGCGTTCCGGGCTGGTCGACACCAGTGCGACCGGGCACTGGATCAGTTCCTCGATGCGGCGGATATATTTGATCGCCTGCGCCGGCAGCTGCGCCCAGCTACGCGCGCCGGCGGTCGATTCGGACCAGCCGGGAATCTCTTCATAGATCGGCTCGACCGCCGCCTGATCGGCGGCATGGGCAGGGAAATGGTCGAGCACGCGCCCGCCCAGCCGGTAGCCGGTGCAGATGCGGATCGTCTCCAGCCCGTCGAGCACGTCGAGCTTGGTCAGCGCGATGCCGGTGACGCCCGACACCGCGACCGACTGGCGGACGAGCACGGCATCGAACCAGCCGCAGCGGCGCTTGCGCCCGGTGACGGTGCCGAACTCATGCCCGCGCTCGCCCAGCCGCTGGCCGATTTCGTCCTGCAGCTCGGTCGGGAACGGGCCGGAGCCGACGCGCGTCGTATAGGCCTTGGCGATGCCGAGCACGAAGCCGACCGCCGACGGCCCCAGCCCCGATCCGCCGGCCGCGGTGCCGGCAATGGTGTTGGAGCTGGTGACGAACGGATACGTGCCGTGATCGACATCGAGCAGCACGCCCTGCGCGCCTTCGAACAGGATGCGCCGCCCGCGCCGCCGCGCCTCGTTGAGCGTCAGCCAGACCGGGCGGGCAAAGGCGAGCACGAAATCGGCAATGCCGCGCAGTTCATCGAGCAACGCCGCACGGTCGATCGGCGGCTCGCCAAACCCGGCGCGCAGCGCGTCATGATGCGCGGTCAGCCGGTCGAGCTGCGGCCCCAGATCGTCGAGATGCGCCAGATCGCACACCCGGATCGCGCGCCGGCCGACCTTGTCCTCATAGGCCGGGCCGATGCCGCGCCGGGTGGTGCCGATCTTGCCCGCGCCGCTCGCATCCTCGCGCAGCGCATCGAGATCGCGGTGAAAGGGCAGAATCAGCGCGCAATTATCGGCGATCATCAGCGTGTCGGGGGTAACGGCGACACCCTGACCGCGCAGCTTGTCGACTTCGGCCCGGAGCGCCCAGGGATCGAGCACGACGCCATTGCCGATCACCGACGGCGTGCCGCGCACAATGCCCGACGGCAGCAAGGACAGCTTGTAGACATTCTCGCCGATGACGAGCGTGTGGCCGGCATTGTGGCCGCCCTGAAACCGCACGACCAGATCGGCGCGCTCGGCAAGCCAGTCGACGATCTTGCCCTTGCCCTCGTCGCCCCACTGAGCGCCGATCACCGCCACATTCGCCACGCTTCATCCTCCCGCAGACCCGGCGTCGCCTAGAGAAGCCCGCCCGCCGGGTCCAGCCTCTTTGCTCCCCCCGGCACCGTGCAGGCGACAGCGCCATGCCCCCGCGCTATGATGGCGCGGATGGCAGGTGGGGCGATGGACGGGCGGATGGACTGGATCAGCCTGATCGTGGCGGCGGCGCTGCTGCTGGGCGCGACGCCCAATATCGCTGCCCGGACCGGCGAGGCGCGGCTGGTCACGGCCCCGCTCGCGCTCACCCGCATCGGCTATGGCCCCGACCCGCGCCAGACCATCGGCCTGTTCCGGCGCGGCAGGGAGACGATGCCGCTGATCGTCTATCTGCATGGCGGCGGATGGAACGCCGGGACGCCGGCAGCGGGCGAAGGCAGCCAGGCCGAACATTTCACCCGCACCGGCCATGCCTATGCGACCATCGGCTACCGCTTTGTCGGGACGGCGCGGGTCGAGGATCAGCTGGCCGAGATTGCGGGCGCGATCGCGCGGCTGGCGCGGATGCCGGGGATCGACGGCCGCCGGATCGTGCTGATCGGCCACAGCTCGGGCGGGCATCTGGCGGCGATGCTGGGCGCCGACCCGCAATGGCTGGAGCGCGCGGGCGTCCCGCTGGGGGCGGTGCGCGGGGTCGTGCTGCTCGATCCGGCGGCGCTCGACGTCACCGCGGTGTTGGGGCGCGGCGCGCGCGGCGGGGCGATCGATGCGTTTTTCCGCCCCGCATTCGGCGACGATCCGGCGCGGCAATGGGCGCTGTCGCCGCTGGCGCATGCCGCCGCGCCCAATGCCGCGGGCTGGCTGATGCTGCACGATGTCGCCAATCCCGGCAGCGGCTGGCAATGCCGCGCGCTGGCGCGCGATCTGGTGCGCGCGGGAGCAGGCCCGGTCTATGTCCAGCCCATTGCGGGAACCAGCCATGTCCGGCTGAACGACGAGATTGGCAGGCCGCTCGACCCCGCGACCGCGCAGATCGACGCGTTTCTGGATCAGCTGCCGGGCGGCTGAACGATCCGGCGGGTCAGCCGAGCGCCACCGCGCCCGCGCCCTCCAGCCGGTGCGAACAGCCAAGCGCGCGCGCATCGCAGCGCGCATCGAGCGCGGCGACCGTCGACCAGCCCTGCGCCCGCATCGCCTCGGCCGCCGCCGGATCATGGCCGAGCGGCAGGAACAGCCGGTGATCGGCGGCGGTGCGCGCCACCCGCTCGATCAGCGGATCGGGATAGATTGAGAACCCGACCGCCGGCTCCTCGCACCCGGTGTCGCTCAGGATCGTATAGGTGCCGCCGCGCCCGATTTCGCCCGCCAGCCCGTCGACGAACAGTGAGAAGCCAAGCCAGCTCTGATATTCAAAGCCATGCCGCTCGGTCGGATCGAGGGTGATCTGCGCCGCCCCGCCGATGCGCGCGGCAATCTGTTCGAGCGCGGCCAGCCTGGTGGCGAGCGCGCCGCCGCCATCGATGGCGCGCAGCCGCGCGACCGCCTCGGCAAAGGGTCCGGCCGCCTCGATCAGCGGCAGATAGGCCTGCGCCCCCGCCGCCACCAGCCCGCCGGCATCCTTGGCATCGAGCAGGCAGCGCACCCGCGCGACATCTGCCGGGGCAAGTGGCAGCGGCCCGGCGGCCAGCACATCGACCAGATCGGGCAAGGTCAGGTCGATGGTGATGCGCGGCGCGCCCGCCGCCGCCAGCGCCTCGATGGCGACCATGGCGATTTCGGCCGCCGCCGCCGCCGAATCGCGGCCGATCAGTTCGGCGCCCAGCTGGGTCATTTCGCGTTCGGGGCGCAGCTGGGTCGCGCGCAGCTTCATCACCGGCCCGCCATAGCTGAGCCGCAGCGGCCGCGCGCGGTGCGCCATGCGCGTGGTGGCGATGCGCCCGACCTGGGTGGTGATGTCGGGGCGCAGCGCCAGCGTGCGCTGCGACACCGGATCGACGACGCGCAGCAGATCGCGCGCCGAGGCCGATTTCAGCCGGCCGACCAGCGATTCCTCGAACTCCGCGAGCGGCGGCGCGACCCGTTCATAGCCATGGCCGGCAACCGCATCGAGCGCGGCGCGCAGGATCGCGGCGGCGGCTTCGGCTTCGGGCGGCAGGCGGTCGCGCAGACCTTCGGGAAGAAGAGCGTGGGTCATGTCGGTCGGTCTCGGCTGGGCGGGCGCGCCGGATGCGGTCAGGCCCGGCGGCCGGAATGCCCGCCGCTCTAGTGCGACGGGCGGGGTTCGACAAGCCGCCGACACCCCGCCCGCATTTCGCCCGTCCCGGGCCTCAGCCGAAGTTGAGCGCCATCACCTTGCGCACGCCCGGCAGGCCGCGCAGCGCCGCCAGCAGCGCCTCGCCGACCGCGCTGTCGAGCGACAGCAGCAGCACCGCCTCGCCCCCCGCCGCGCGGCGGCCGAGATGGAAGGTGCCGATATTGACCCCCGCATCGCCAAGCGCGGTGCCGATCCGGCCGATAAAGCCCGGCGCATCCTCGTTCACGACATAGAGCATATGGCCGGCGAGATCGGCCTCGACCTTGATGCCGAACAGCTCGACCAGCCGGGGATTGCTGTCGCCGAACAGCGTGCCGGCGACCGATTTTTCCCCCTCGCTGGTGCGCACCGACACGCGCAGCAGCGTGTGATAATCGCCCTCCCGGTCGTGGCGGACCTCGCGCACATCAAGGCCGCGTTCCTTGGCGAGGAACGGCGCGTTCACCATGTTCACCGTGTCCGAATAGACGCGCATCAGCCCGGCAAGCACCGCGCCGGTGATCGGCTTCTGGTTGAGATCGGCGGCCGCGCCCTCGACCTCGATCGCAATGCCCGACAGCGCGTCATGCGCAAGCTGGCCGACCAGGCTGCCCAGCTTTTCGGCCAGCGCCATATAGGGCCGCAGCCGGGGCGCATCCTCGGCCGAGACCGAGGGCATGTTGAGCGCGTTGGTGACCGCGCCGGTCAGCAGATAGTCCGACATCTGTTCGGCGACCTGGATCGCGACATTGATCTGCGCCTCGCTGGTCGATGCGCCCAGATGCGGGGTCGAGACAAAGCCCGGCGTGCCGAACAAGGGCGAGGCGGTGGCCGGTTCCTCGACAAACACGTCGAGCGCGGCCCCCGCGACATGGCCCGAATCGAGCGCATCCTTGAGCGCGGCTTCATCGATCAGCCCGCCGCGCGCGCAGTTAACGATGCGCACGCCCTTTTTGGTCCGCGCCAGATTCTCGCGCGACAGGATGTTGCGCGTCTGGTCGGTCAGCGGGGTGTGCAGGGTGATGAAATCGGCGCGCGCCAGCAGCTCGTCCAGCGTCACTTTCTCCACGCCCAGTTCGCGCGCGCGCTCGACCGACAGGAACGGGTCGAAGGCGATGACCTTCATCTTGAGGCCGATGGCGCGATCCGCGACGATCGACCCGATATTGCCGCAGCCGATCAGCCCCAGCGTCTTGGCGGTCAGCTCGACCCCCATGAAGCGGTTCTTTTCCCATTTGCCGGCCTGGGTGGAGGCATCGGCCTCGGGCAGCTGGCGGGCGAGCGCGAACATCAGCGCGATCGCATGTTCGGCGGTGGTGATCGAATTGCCGAACGGCGTGTTCATGACGACGACGCCGCGCGCCGAGGCGGCGGGAATGTCGACATTGTCGACGCCGATGCCGGCGCGGCCGACCACCTTCATCCGGGTGGCGGCGGCGAGCACATCCTTGGTCACCTTGGTGGCCGAACGGATGGCAAGACCGTCATAATCGCCGATGATCGCGATCAGCTCGTCCCGGCTGAGGCCGGGGCGTTCATCGACGGTGATGCCGCGTTCGCGGAAGATCGCGGCGGCGCGGGGATCCATTTTGTCGGAAATCAGGACTTTGGGCATGGGTCATGGCCTTTGCAGGGGGGACGCCAGGGGAAACGCGGCGAACAGGGGGGATAAGGGCAGGCAGGATGCAGGCGCGGCCGGTCGCCGCGCCCGCAGGTCAGGGGCGCAGCTGCGCCCAGGCCCAGTCGAGCCAGGGGCCGAGCGCGACGATATCGGCGGTGTCGACCGTCGCCCCGCACCAGATGCGCAGGCCCGGCGGCGCGTCGCGATAGCCGGCAATATCATAGGCCGCACCTTCGGCCTCGAGCAGCCCGGCGAGCTTCTTGACCAGCGCGGCCTGCCCGGCCTCGTCCAGCCCGGCGACGGCTGAATCGGCAAACTTCAGGCACACCGAAGTGGTCGAGCGCGTGGCCGGATCGACCGCCAGATGATCGAGCCAGGGCCGGGCGGCGACGATGTCGTCGAGCGCGGCGGCATTGGCATTGGTGCGCGCGATCAGCGCATCCAGCCCGCCCAGCCCGTCGGCCCATTCGAGCGCGAAGATATAATCCTCGACCGCCAGCATCGACGGGGTGTTGATCGTCTCGCCGGTGAAAATGCCCTCGATCAGCTTGCCGCCCTTGGTCATGCGGAAGATCTTGGGCAGCGGCCAGGCCGGGACATGGCTTTCCAGCCGCTCGACCGCGCGCGGGCCGAGGATCAGCACGCCGTGTCCGCCCTCGCCGCCCAGCACCTTCTGCCAGCTATAGGTGCAGACATCGATCTTGTCCCAGGGCAGGTCCATCGCGAACACCGCGCTGGTCGAATCGGCGATGGTCAGCCCCTGCCGGTCGGCGGGGATCCAGTCGCCATCGGGCACGCGCACGCCCGAGGTGGTGCCATTCCAGGTAAAGATGACGTCATGGCTGAAATCGACCCCGCCCAGATCGGGCAGCGCGCCATAGGGCGCCTTGAGGACGGTCGGATCGAGGCGCAGCTGCTTGACCGCATCGGTCACCCAGCCTTCGCCAAAGCTTTCCCAGGCAAGGAGCGTCACCGGCCGCGCGCCGAGCAGCGACCACATCGCCATTTCGACCGCGCCGGTATCCGAGGCGGGGACGATGCCGATCCGGTGGGTGTCGGGAACGCGCAGGATCTTGCGCGTCAGGTCGATCGCATGCGCGAGCCGTGCCTTGCCGAGCTTCGACCGGTGCGAGCGGCCAAGCACATCGGTCGCCAGCCGGTCGGTCGACCAGCCGGGAGGCTTGGCGCAGGGGCCGGACGAGAAAAAGGGGCGGGCCGGGCGTTCCGCGGGCTTGTCGGCAGCGGCGGGACGGAGTCCGGGCGTCGGGGCAGTGTCGGTCACAGTCATAAACTCTCCTCGCAGAGAGCACGCGCCGCGTTGGGACGGCGTGGCCCACGACCGGCCTTAGAGGCAAAGCGGGGGAAGTCAATCCGGCGATGCCCCCGCACCCGCGCCGCCATACCGGCGCGAAACTGCGGCCGGGCGCGGCAACCATGCTTGGCGCGGGCCGCTTTCGGGCCGATAAACAGCGTCATGCGCGGTCTTGGGGCACGAACTGGGGTGGCATTGCTGTGCATGGCCGTTGCCGGCTGTGCGGGCGGCGACCGCGCGGCGCGGCGCGACCCGGCGGCACCGGCGCGCCCGTCGGGCATCGATTCGCCGGAGATCCGCCAGTGCCTTGCCGATCTGGCGACGGTCGGCGCGCGGGTGACGCCCTTGCCCGACCGCGATCATGGCCAGGGCTGTTCGGCCTATGGCAGCGTCCGGCTCGACCAGGCGAGCGTGCCGGTGTCCAATCTCGGCCCGATGCGCTGCCCGCTCGCCCGCGCCTTTGCCGGCTGGCTGCGCCACGGCGTCGGCGCGGCGGCGCGCGTCTATTTCGGCACCGATCTGGCGCGGGTCGAAAGCTATGGCAGCTATGCCTGCCGCAACATCAACGGCGCACAGGCCGGCCGGCGTTCCGAACATGCCCAGGCCAATGCCGTCGACATCGCCGCCTTCGTCCTTGCCGACGGGCGGCGGATCAGCATCAAGGCGGACTGGCGCTCGTCCGATCCGCAGGTGCGCGCATTCATGGCCGCGATCCACGCGTCGGCGTGCAAGCGCTTCGCGACCGTGCTCGGCCCCGATTACAACGCGCTCCACGCCGATCATCTGCATCTCGACATGGGCCGGGGTCCGTTCTGCCGCTGAGCGTGTCGGCGCCGCCGGCCTTTGCCTTTGGCGCGCCGGGTCGCTACATGCCCGGGATGACAGACACTCGCGTTCCCTCCCGCGTCTTCCCGCCGGCCTCTGAGGAGGCGGAAGCCGCCCGGCACTTCACCCAGACCCCGCAGACCGCGCACCCCGCCTATCGGCTGGCGTTCCAGGATCATGAGTTCCTGCTGCGCGAGGATCTGCGCCCGGTGCGCTTCCAGCTCGAACTGCTGAAGCCCGAGCTGCTGCTCGACGAAGCCGGGATCGGCTCGACCTTCGTGTTCTATGGCTCGGCCCGCATTCCCGAGCCGGACAAGGCGGCGGCGCTGCTCGACAAGGCGACCGACGCGCGCAGCCGCGCCATCGCCGAGCGGCTGGCGGCCAAGGCCCGCTATTACGAGGTCGCGCGCGAGCTGGCGCGCCTTGCCAGCGGCACCCCCGCCGACACGTCCGGCCGGCACCAGTTCGTCGTGTGTTCGGGCGGCGGCCCGTCGATCATGGAAGCCGCCAATCGGGGCGCGCAGGATGTCGGCCGGGAATCGGTCGGCCTCAACATTGTGCTGCCGCACGAACAGACGCCCAACCCCTATGTGACGCCGGGGCTGAGCTTCCAGTTCCATTATTTCGCGCTGCGCAAGATGCACTTCCTGCTGCGCGCGCGCGCGGTCGCGGTGTTCCCCGGCGGCTTCGGCACGTTCGACGAATTCTTCGAGCTGCTGACGCTGATGCAGACCGGCAAGGTGCAGCCGATCCCGGTGCTGCTCTATGGCCGCGAGTTCTGGGACAAGGTGATCAACTTCGAAGCGCTCGCCGATGAAGGCGTGATCGCCCACAAGGATCTGAGCCTGTTCCACTATGTCGAAACGGCCGAAGAAGGCTGGGAGTTTGTCTGCAACTGGTGGCGCGGCGACTGCTGAGCCCCGGTGACGCCGGGCGGCCGCGCTGGCTGCCCTGCTCATACCTCCCGCCCCGCCTCCCCACCCGGCCACCAATGATACCATCAGGCTATGGTGGCCGGGTGGGGAGGCGGGGCGGGAGGTGCATGGGTTCGCATTAGCGCAACCTGATATCAGCGCCCGGTCTGGGCGCGGTGCAGCAGCTTCTGATCGGCCAGCACCAGCGCCATCATCGCCTCTACGACCGGCACGCCGCGAATGCCGACGCACGGATCATGCCGCCCGCGCGTCGCGATCTGCGTCGCATCGCCGGTCGGCGTCACCGTGTCGACCGGGGTCAGGATCGAGCTTGTCGGCTTGAACGCGACGCGCAGCCTGACCGGCTGGCCGGTGGCGATGCCGCCGGCAATCCCGCCGGCATGGTTGCTGGCAAAGACGGGCAGCCCATCCGGCCCGGGGCGCATCGCATCGGCATTGCCCTCCCCGCTCAGCCGCGCGGCGGCAAAGCCGTCGCCGATCTCGACGCCCTTGACCGCGTTGATCGACATCATCGCCCCCGCCAGCTCGGCATCGAGCTTGGCATAAAGCGGCGCGCCCCAGCCGGCGGGCACGCCCACCGCCTCGCACGTCACCACCGCGCCCAGCGACGATCCCGCCTTGCGCGCGGCATCGACCATCGCCTCCCAGCGCGCCGCCGCCGCCGCATCGGGGCAGAAAAACGGATTGGCGTCGATCTCAGCATCGTCGAACGCGGTCGCGGCATCGCCGCCCAGTTCGCTCACCCAGGCGCGGATGCGCACTTCGGGGATGACGAGCCGGGCGACCGCGCCCGCCGCCACCCGCGCCGCCGTCTCGCGCGCCGAGGAACGGCCGCCGCCGCGCGGATCGCGCAGGCCGTATTTGGCGTCATAGGCATAATCGGCATGGCCGGGGCGATAGGCGCGGGCGACCTCGGCATAATCGCGCGAGCGCTGGTCGACATTCTCGATCATCAGGCTGATCGGGGTGCCGGTCGTCCGCCCCTCATAGACGCCCGACAGGATCCGCACCGCATCCGGTTCCTGCCGCTGGGTGGTGAAGCGCGACTGGCCCGGCCGCCGCCGGTCGAGCCAGGGCTGGATATCGGCTTCGGCCAGCGCCAGCCCGGGCGGGCAGCCATCGACCACCGCGCCCAGCGCCAGGCCATGCGATTCGCCCCAGCTGGTGAACCGGAACATCCGCCCGAAGCTGTTGACGCTCATCGTCCTCGCCCGCCGCCGCTCAGGCCAGCGCGATGTCGGGCGCGTCCTCGGCCTTCATGCCGATGACGTTGTAGCCGGCATCGACATGATGCGTCTCGCCGGTGACGCCCGAGGCGAGGTCGCTGAGCAGATACAGCCCCGCCCCGCCGACATCCTCGATGGTCACGTTGCGGCGCAGCGGCGCGTTCAGCTCGTTCCACTTCATGATGTAGCGGAAATCGCCGATGCCCGAGGCGGCCAGCGTCTTGATCGGCCCGGCCGAGATCGCGTTGACGCGGATATTCTCCGGCCCCAGATCCATCGCCAGATATTTGACGCTGGTCTCAAGCGCCGCCTTGGCCACGCCCATGACATTGTAATGCGGAATGACCTTTTCCGCGCCATAATAGCTGAGCGTCAGCAGCGACCCGCCCTCGGGCATCAGCGCGCGCGCGCGCCGCGCCACCGCGACAAAGCTGTAGGCGCTGATGTTCATCGTCAGCAGGAAGTTGTCGAGGCTGGTGTCGACGAACTTGCCGCGCAGCTCGTTCTTGTCGGAAAAGCCGATCGCATGGACGACGAAATCGATCGTCGGCCAGCGCGCGGCGAGCGTCGCGAACGCCTGATCGAGCGCGGCCATGTCCGACACATCGCAGTCGATCAGGAAATCCGAACCCAGCTGCTCGGCAAGCGGGCGGACGCGCTTTTCCAGCGCCTCGCCCTGATAGGAAAAGGCCAGCTCGGCGCCGGCTTCGCTCAGCTTGCGGGCAATGCCCCATGCCAGCGAACGGTCATTGGCAAGGCCCATGATGAGCCCGCGTTTGCCATGCATCAGACCAGTCACATATCGTCCTTTGGCTGCGTCAAAGCGGCTCCCCTTAGCGCGTCTTGCGGAACTTCCGCCAGTGCGGCGTTCAGATGGGCGGCAAACACCACGCCCAGCCCGAGGGCGAAGAAATAGACGAGCGCGATGATCACCCCGGCCAGGCTGCCATAGGTCAGGTCATAGCCGCCGAGCAGGCTGAGCAGGCGCGGCAGCAGCGCGGTGACCATCAGCCACCAGATGGCGATGAAAGCCGGCCCCGGCCATTTGCGGCAGCCGGCCCGAAAGGCCCCCGGCGTCATCACATAGAACAGCAGATAAAAGGCCGCGAAGATCACCAGCCCCGGCACCGCGCGCGACACGCTGAGCAGCCAGACCAGCCCCTGATCGGCAAAGGGCAGCCAGCGGAGGATCAGCTGTTCCGCAAGCGTCAGCGCCGCCTGCAGCAGGAACGACATCAGCACCAGCAGCACGGCCGCCAGCGTGATCGCCGTATAGCGCAGCCGCGCCATCCAGAAGGTCGCGGTCGAACGCACGCCATAAGCGCGGTAGAGAATGTCCTTGAGCGTCGCGATGAAGCCGCCGACGCTCCACAGCCCCGCCAGCGCGCCGATCCACAGCAGCTCGCCGCTGCGCGCGCCCAGCACCTCGGCAATCGGCTGCCGCAGCGTCGCGGCGACCGCCGGCGGCACCTGCCCCAGAAACTGGGCGATCGCCGCGCGCGTGGCGGCATCGCGGCCCAGCGCCTCGCCGATCGCGGCGAGCATGATGAAGAACGGGAACAGCGTGAGCAGCGTCAGATAGGCGATGTTGCCGGCATGGATGAAACCGTCGTTCCAGATCCCCGACGCCGCCCGCGCCAGCACAATGCGGACGCGCGATCCGGGGCCGAGCCGGGCAAGCGTGCGGTCGACATGCTGGCCGGCGCGCACCAGCCGGCGGCGGCGCGCCTCGGGCGTTTGCGGGGCCGGTGCCTCGGCACGCTCGATCTCCGCCCCGGCCTCCATGCCCGGCTAGACGCCCAGCGCGCCGCGCGGGTTGCGCCGCCCCGTCTCCCAGCCTTCGACAAACGCCTTGAGCTCGGCATCGTCGGCGGGAAGGTGGATCATCAGCGTGACCAATTGGTCGCCGCGCTCGCCGCCCTTTTTGTGAAAGCCCTTGCCCTTCAGCCGCAGCACCCGGCCCGAGCTGGACCCGGCGGGAATGGCGAGCATCACCGCGCCATCGACGGTCGGCACCTTGACCTTGGCGCCTTCGACCGCCTCGGTGAGCGTGACCGGCAGGTCGAGCCGGACATTGTCGCCGTCGCGGGTGAAGAAGCGGTGCGGCTGAATCTCGACGGTCACCATCGCATCGCCCGGCCCGCCCGGCCCTGGCTCGCCCTTGCCAGCAAGGCGCATCTGGGTGCCGGTCTCGACGCCGGCCGGCAGTTTCAGGTCGATGGTCTTGCCATCGCCGAGCGTGATCCGCTGCGGCTTCAGGATCGCGGCATCCTCGAACGGCACCTGCAACCGGTAGGACAGGTCGCCCCCCTTGGCCGGGGGCGTCGCGCGGCCGCCAAAGCCGCGGGTGAAGCCGCCGCCCATGCGGCCGAACAGCCCTTCGAAAATATCGCCGAAATCGCCGCTGTCGCCGCCGAACCCGGCCTGGCCATTGCCCGGACGGAAGCCGCCCCGGCCCGGCCCATAGCCAAAGGGCTGGGCCGGATTGCCGTCGGCATCGATCTCGCCGCGGTCGAACCGGGCGCGCTTGTCCTTGTCGCCCAGCAGGTCATAGGCGGCGGTCACCTGCGCGAACCGCTCGGCCGCCTTGGGGTTGTCGCTGTTGCGGTCGGGATGCAGCTCCTTGGCGAGCGTGCGATAGGCCTTTTTGATCTCGGCCTCGCTCGCGCCGCGCGCCACGCCCAGCACCGAATAGGGATCACCCGCCATCTGTTTTCCTGCCGTCCTTCCGCGCGTCAGATAATCAAATGTTGCATTTTTGCAACACAAACATGGGCCGCCGGGGCCGCCCCGGCAAGTCCTTCAGCCGCCATGATCGAGCCACCAGCGGAACAGGCTGTGGGCGATGGCATAGGGCGGCGGGGCGATGAACGGCGCATCCGCCGTCCCTCCCGCGCCCGCGGCCATCGCGGCGGCAACCCCAGCCCGGTCGACCCAGAAGGCGTCTTCCAGCTCGTCGGTGTCGAGCACCAGATCGGGCGCGTCGGCGGTCGCCACGCACGCCATCATCAGCGACGAGGGAAATGGCCAGGGCTGGCTGGTCACATAGCGGACATTGCGCACGCGGACGCCCGCTTCCTCCCACAGCTCGCGCGCAACGGCTTCCTCGATGCTCTCACCCGGTTCGACAAAGCCGGCCAGCGCCGAATAGCGCCCCTTAGGATAGCGCGGCTGGCGGCCGACCAGCACCCGCCCGTCATGTTCGGCGAGCATGATGACCACCGGATCGACGCGCGGATAGCTTTCGGTGCCGCAGGCATTGCAGGTGCGGCCCCAGCCGGCGCGGACGATGCGGCTGTCGCCGCTGCCGCAGCGCGCGCAGAAGCGGTGGCGCAGATGCCAGTCGATCAGGCTGCGCGCGGCGGCATAGGTCGCCGCCTCGGCCGAGGGCAGCAGATCGAGCATCCGGAAAATCGCCGGCGACCGCGTCGCCGCATCGGGCAGGCCGTAATCGAGCGCGACGAAATGCGGCCGCCCGTCAATCAGGCCGAGCAGCAGCAGCTCAGCCGCCTCATCGGCCTCGGCCAGGCTGCCCCAGTCGAGCAGCCCGTCGGGCGACAGCACCGGATCGATCCCGTCAAGGCGCAGCAGCCGCGCCCGCCAGTCGGCCATCGCGCCGGCCAGCGCCTCGGCATCGGCGCGCAGCCGGTCCGCCCGGTCGAGCGGGGAGCCGGTAAAGCCGGGCTGAAGGTTAAAGGGTGTCAGCATCACAGTCCTTCATAGACGGCGGCGATCAACTCGCGCGTGAAGCGGTGGCGGGTATCGGGCATATATTGGGCAAAGCCGCTGGCGCGCACGCCGCGCGCCCGGTCGACAAAGGCGACCGTCGCCGCCGCGCCGCCCCAGCCGAACGTCCCCGGCCCCGAACCCAGACCGACGGTTGCCGGCGTCGCGGCGAGCGTGACCCGACCGCCCGCGCCGAACCCCTGCCCGGCGACATTGGTGCCGGCGGTCGACGCGCCTTCGGGCAGCAGGTTCGACATGGCGCGGCGCGCGGTATCGGGCTGCATCACCCGCACATCGCCGATCGCGCCCTCGCCCGCCAGCATCTGCAGGAACCGGTCATAATCGCGCGGGCTGCTGACCAGCCCCGATCCGCCAAAGGGAAAGGCCGGGGGCGCGGCGAACACGCTGGTCCGCCCGCCATCGATCGGCAGCTCGCCCCGGTCGGTCAGATAGTAATTGGTCACCAGCCGCGGCAGCTCTGCCTCCGGCACCGAGAAGAAGGTGCTGGTCATCCCCAGCGGGCGGAACAGCCGCGCGTCCAGAAACGCATCGAAGCGCATGCCCGAGGCCAGCTCGATCACCCGCCCGAGCAGGTCGAGCGACACCGAATAGCTCCAGCGCGTGCCCGGATCGGCGATCAGCGGCAGCGTCGCCAGCCGGTCGGCAAACTCGGCCAGGCTGGGCGCGGGCACGACATCGGGCTGGTCGGGCAGCTTCAGCCGGGTGACGGCAAACGGCGTCAGGCCAAGGCGGAAATAGGCGTCGCGCAGCGGCCCCTTGGTGACGATGGTATAGCCTAAGCCCGCCGTGTGGGTGAGCAGATGCCGGACGGTGATCGGCTCCTGCGCCGGGCGGCTGTCCAGCCCCGCCGCCGGATCGGTCAGCACGCGCGGGCTGGCAAAGCCGGGGATGAAATCGGCGATATTCTGGTCGAGCGCCAGCCGCCCGTCCTCGACCAGCATCATCGCCGCGATCCCGGTGATCGGCTTGGTCATCGAATAGATGCGGTAGAGCGTATCCGGCCCGACCTCCGCCGCAGACCCGCGCGCCAGCGTCCCCGCGCTCAGAAAATAAGCGGCCCCGGTGCCGCGCGCGACGGCGGCGGCGGCCCCGGGCAGCGTCTTCTGCCCGACATAACGGCCGATGAGCGCATGGACGCCGCGCCAGACGGCGGGCACTGGTTCGGGCGCGGCAAAGGCCGGCCCGGCCCAGCCCGCCGCCAGCGCCCCTGCGCCCAGTCGGGCCGCGCCGCCCAGAAAGCCGCGCCGGTCGACCACATTCCAACCAGCCATGTTCCGGTCAGGCGCGTTCGCCATCATCATCCCCTTGTTCTTTCCCCGTGACGGCCAGCCCCTTGATGGCCAGCCGGGCGGCCTTGGCGAACAGGCTGGGCAGGCCCGCCCGGTCCAGTTCGGCGAGCGGCCACCATTCCCCGCCCGGCGGCGGCGCGCAACGGCTGTCGAGCCGCGCCACCGCCACGTCGAGGTCGAGCGAGAAATGCGTGAACACATGGCGCACCGGGGCCGCAAGCAGCATCCAGCGCGCGGCAAATGGCGCCTGCGCCAGCCGCGCGCCAGCCTCAGCCGGGTCGCCCCAGTCGCTCACCGGCAGCGCGCGCATCCCGGCCAGCAGCCCCTTTGGCGGCCGCCGCACCAGCAGCAGATCATCCCCGGCGGTGGCGAAAAACCCGATGCCGTGGCGATGCGGGCGCACCGGCTTTGCGGCGCGCACCGGATAGGCCGCCGGATCACCGGTCGCGGCAGCGGCGCAGGCCGGGCGCACCGGGCACAGCGCACAGGCCGGGTTGCGCGGCGTGCAGATGGTCGCGCCCAGATCCATCATCGCCTGCGCATAATCGCCGGGCCGCGCCGCCGGGGTCAGCCGGGCGGCATGATCGCGGATCGCCTGCCTGGCCTCGGCGACCGGCCGGTCGAGCGCGAACAGCCGCGCGATCACCCGTTCGACATTGCCGTCGACCACGGTCGCCGCCTCCCCGAACGCGATCGCGGCAATCGCCGCTGCCGTATAGGGACCGATCCCCGGCAGCGCGCGCAGCCCCTGCTCGGTCGCCGGAAACGCGCCGCCATGATCGGCCACCACCCTCCGCGCACAGGCGAGCAGGTTGCGTGCCCGCGCATAATAGCCAAGCCCCGCCCATGCCGCCATCAGCTCGGCATCCTCGGTCGCGGCCAGATCGAAGACGGTCGGCCAGCGGGCGGTGAAGCGCGCGAAATAGGGCGCGGCCGCCGCCACCGTCGTCTGTTGCAGCATGATTTCCGACAGCCACACCCGATAGGGATCGGGCGGCGGCGCGCCCGGCGGGCTGCGCCAGGGCAGGCGGCGGGCATGGCGGTCATACCAGGCAAGAAGATCGGGCGCGATCACGCCCCGGCTTTAGGCGGGTGGACGCTCGCGGGAAAGCTGTGGCAAGGATCGGGCGATGAGCGGTCGCAAACCGAAACAGGGGGATGGACGCGCGTCCGGGCGGGAGCAGGAGGCTCCGCGCGGCGGGCGGCCGCGCGCGGTGGCGGAAATGCTTCCCGCGATCGGCCGCGCCTCGTTCCGGCGGTTCGGCTTTGTCCAGCATGCCGTGGTCAGCCGCTGGGCCGAAATCGTCGGCGCGCGCTATGCCGATGTCTCGGCCCCCGAATCGATCCGCTTTCCGGCCGGGCAGCGCGCCGGCGGGGCGCTGACGCTGCAGGTGGCGAGCGCGCATGCGCCGATGCTCCAGCATGTGATCCCCGAAATCATCGCGCGGGTGAACCGGTTCTTCGGCTATCCGGCAATCGACCGGGTGGTGCTGCGTCAGGGCATGACGCCGCGCCCGCGCCGCGCGCCTGCACCGGCCGCCGCCGCGCCGCCGGCCGAAATCCCCGTCGATCTGGGCGACAGCCTGCGCGCGGTCGGCGATCCCGAGCTGCGCGCAGTGCTCGAACAGCTGGCGCGCGGCATTGCAAATGGCGACAGGCTGGCGGTCGCCGGCAAGGTGAAGGCATGATGATGCGGCGTTTTGTACCCCTGATCGGCATGGCGCTGCTGGCCGCAGCACCCGTCACCCCGGCCCAGACCGCCCCCGCCCGGGCCAACCCCGCCCGCACCGCCCCCGCCCGAACCGACTGGGCGGCACGCGTCACCGTCACCCCTTCGGGCAGCTATGTGCGCGGCAACCCCGATGCGCCGCGCAAGCTGGTCGAATATGCCAGCTATACCTGCGATCATTGCGCGCATTTCTCGGCCGAGGCCGCGACCCCGCTCGCCCGCGCGATTGCCGGCGGCAAGGTGAGCGTCGAGTTCCGCCACGCGCTGCGCGACCGGCTCGATCTGACGGCGGCCCTGCTCGCCCGCTGCGCCGGGCCGGCGCGCTTCTTTGCCGCCAGCGAAGCGATCTTTGCCGAGCAAAAGGCATGGATCGACCGCACCATCGCCTATGAACAGGCCGAGCGCCCGGCGCTCGAGGCCGCCAGCCCGGTCGAGCGCATCCGCATGACCGCGCGGGCGTCGGGCCTCACGGCACTCATCGCCCGGTTCGGCGTGCCGGCCGAACGCGCCAATGCCTGTCTGGCCGATGCGGCGCAGCAAAAGCTGCTGATCGATCAGGCCAATGAGGCGTGGAGCGAGCGCAAGATTCCCGGCACCCCCCATTTCATCCTGAACGGGGCGGCGCTCCCGGCCAATGACTGGCCGGGCATCGCCCCGCTCCTGTCCAAGTAACGGAGAGACTGACCATGCGTGTTGTCCTGATGCTCGGCGCGGCGGCGCTGGCCCTGTCTGCGTGCAGCCAGAGCGCCGACAATGGATCGGCCGCCGCCAATGGCAGCGCCGCCGCCCCCGCGACCGGCGCGGCCGCGATCCCGCCGCCCGCCGGCAAGGAATGGAGCGATGTCGTCACCGCCCTGCCCGAAGGCGGGATGCGCATGGGCAATCCGGATGCGCCGGTGAAGCTGGTCGAATATCTGTCGCTCACCTGCCCGCACTGTGCCGAATTCGCAGGCGAAGGCTTTGAAAAGCTGCGCGACCAATATGTGAAAAAGGGCACGGTCAGCCTTGAACTGCGGAACTATGTCCGCGACCCGATCGACATGACGCTGACACTGGTGTCGCGCTGCGGCGGGCCGGAGCCGTATTTCGCGATGACCGAACAGGCGCTCGCCACCCAGAACGAGATTTTCGACCGCGCGCAAAAGGCCGATCAGGCCGCCGTGCAGGCGCTGCAATCCCAGGCCCCGGCGCAGCAATTCCAGGGCCTTGCCCGGCTGCTCGGCTTTGACGCCTTTGCCCGCCAGCGCGGCATTGCCGAAGCGCGGCTGGACCAGTGCCTTGCCGACAAGGCGATGACCGACCAGCTGATCGCGATGCAGAAGACCGCCAATGACGAGCTGAAGATCCCGGGCACCCCGGCCTTTTTCCTCAACGGCCAGCTGCTCGAGGCGACCGGCACCTGGGAACAGCTGGAACCCAAGCTGAAGGCCGCCGGGGCCTGAGCGTCGCTGCCCCGGCACCGGGATGGCGGGACCGGCCGGGGCGGGGGGAGCTGAGATGCGCTTCACCGGCCTGAAGCTTGTCGGTTTCAAGAGCTTTGTCGAACCCGCCGAGCTGCGCATCGAGCCGGGGCTGACCGGCATTGTCGGCCCCAATGGCTGCGGCAAATCGAATCTGCTCGAGGCGCTGCGCTGGGTGATGGGTGAAGGATCGGCCCGGTCGCTGCGCGGCGGCGGCATGGACGATGTCATCTTCGCCGGCACCCAGCAGCGCCCGGCGCGCGACTTTGCCGAGGTGCAATTGTTCGCGCGCGGCGGGCCGGGCGGCGAGGATGACGAGATCGAGATCGTCCGCCGGATCGAGCGCGGGGCCGGCTCCGCCTATCGGCTCAACGGCCGCGATGTGCGCGCGCGCGACGTGGCGCTGCTGCTTGCCGATGCGGCGACCGGCGCGCATTCGCCGGCGCTGGTCAGCCAGGGGCGGATCGGCGCGGTGATCGCCGCCCGCCCGGTCGAGCGCCGGGCGATGCTGGAGGAAGCCGCGGGCATTGCCGGGCTGCACGTCCGGCGCAAGGATGCCGAGCAGAAGCTGCGCGCGACCGAGGCCAATCTGGTGCGGCTGGGCGAGATGATCGCCGATATGGAGGGGCGGACCGGCCAGCTGCGCCGTCAGGCGCGCGCCGCCGAACGCTATAGGGCGATTTCGGCCGACATCACCCGCGCCGAAGCGCGGATGATCTATGCCCGCTGGCGCGACGCGGCGGCAGCGGCAGAGGCCGCGCGCGCCGAGGCCAAAGCCGCCGAAGAGCGGGTGGCGGTGCTGGCCGAGGCGCAGCGCGATGCCGCCGCCGCAAGCGGAGCCGCCGCCCGCCAGCTGGCCGAGGCGCGCAGCGCGGTCGAGC